>CAMNLS010000027.1 GCA_946543495.1 uncultured Selenomonadales bacterium
GACGGATACGAATACATTCAACTTTATGGGCTAGTGAAAATGCGCCGCGCTTTTAAATGGGTACGCCGCGACTATGTGACGTATCACGAGAGCTTGACAAAGTGGAAAGTTTTTATTCCTGACTCTAATGGCAGTGGTGCGTTGGGTGAAGTGGTTAGTACGCCGCTTGTCGGCTCGCCGCTTGTCGGCAGCACCCAGACCTTTATCAGCGTCGGAGCGTTCGATACGCGGGCGGAGGCGGACTCCTGCATAGCCTACATAAGGAGCAAGTTTTGCCGCGTCATGTTGGGCATTCTCAAGGTTACGCAACACAATCCGCCGCAAACGTGGGCAAAGGTTCCAATGCAAGACTTCAACCCGGCGACGAGCGACATCGATTGGAGTGGAGACGTTGACGCGCAACTTTATCGCAAATACGGTTTGGACGACGCGGAGATTAAATTCATTGAAAGTCACGTTAAGGAGATGAGTTGAATGAATGCAATGCCGCACATGGAGGAAATTTGCCGTCGGGTTGTGGCGGCTTATCGCAAGGCATACGGCGATGACATTGAGGCTATTTATCTTTACGGCTCATATGCACGCGGCGATTACGACAAGGATTCGGATATAGACTTCGCGGCGATAGTCAAGGGCGAGCCTTCCCATGTAAGTAAAAAACGCGAGCAAGTTTGGGACGATACAGTAAGAATGGATTTAGAGCTTGATGTTGTATCTTCGCCGATGGTTATCAGTTCAAAGATTTTTAATGAATACAAGGACGAGGCGGGTTACTACGGAAATATTTTCAAGGAGGGCAAACGCCTTGACTGACTTGACGAAATACAGATTGGAAACCGCCGCCGAGCGAGTGGAAGTCGCCGCAAAAATGATTGAGAGCGGGCATTTCCGGATTTCAATCACGAATTCTTATTATGCAATGTTTAATGCCGTTCGTGCGCTTTTGGCAGAAGTACCTATCGATTTCAAAAAGCATTCGGCGATTATCAGCTACTTTCGTCGCGAATACGTCAAAACAGGTTTGTTCGACGTAAAACTTTCTGATTATATCGGCAAGGCATTCACGGCGCGACAATACAGCGATTATGGCGATTTTGTTTTTGCGTCGCGTGAAGAGGCAGAGGAACAATATCAACACGCGGTCGAGTTCGTCGAGGCGGTCAAAAATTATTTGGAGGCGGCAGATGATAATAGCTGAAGTGTGCGTGAACGTGACGGCGAACAATATCCAACAAACATTTATATATCGCGTGCCCGAACGGCTGAAATTTATAACGGCGGGGTGGCGCGTGGATATACCGTTCAAAGAGCGGAAAGTTGACGGATTTGTAATGAGCGTGCGCGAAGTCGACGACGCCACGACGTTTGAATTTGCGCTAAAGGAAATTACGGACGCTATCGACGATGAAGCGTGGTTTACGCCAATGATGATGAGGGCGGCGCGTTGGCTGTCGGAATTTTATTTATGCCCGCTGTCACAGACGATGGGGCTGTTCATGCCCGGTCGACGCGGAAAGAAAATATCGGCGTTGTTCGAGCGGGTCTTGAAACTGGTCAAAGCCTTCGACGCAAAAGATTTCCCACGAGCCGTCGCGCAGTTGAGGTTGCTGAAACTTTTAACGGAACGCGGCGAGCTTCGGACGTTTGAGCTTGACGAGCATAAAATATCATCGGCGGCAGTCAAGGCGTTAATAGCGGCGGGCTACGTCGTGGAGGAACAGCGGCGAGTTTTGCGCGACAGCTATTCAAAGCTAAGGACGATACCGCGCAGATTCGAGTTGACGGCTGAACAGAATTTAGCGATTGAGACGGTCGAAGAGTCATTGACGGCGCGGGAGTTTCAAGGGTTCCTGCTTTACGGCGTGACGGGTTCGGGCAAGACGCAAGTTTATATCGAGCTTGCGCGGATAACACGTCGATTAGGGCGGCGCGTGATAATCTTGGTGCCGGAGATAGCGTTGACGAATCAAGCGGTCGCGAACTTCAGAGCGCATTTTTCGGACGTGGCAGTCATACACAGTCGGCTTAGCATAGCCGAGCGCAGTGATGCCTTCCACAGAATACGCGACGGAAAAGTCGGCATTGTAATCGGAGCACGGTCGGCACTGTTCACGCCGATTGACAACGTGGGCTTAATCGTCATCGACGAGGAGCAAGACAATTCTTATAAGCAGGAAAATGCGCCGCGTTATCATGCCCGCACAATCGCAGAGGCGTTCGCGAGGTTTCACGGGGCGTCAATAGTATTCGGTTCCGCGACGCCAAGCCTAGAAACTTTTTATCGTGCGCAATGCGGCGAGTTCACCTTATTAAGAATGCCGCGACGGGTGTTGGATAATCCGTTGCCGAAAGTCGAGTGCGTGGACATGCGCGGCGAACTAAAAGCGGGCAATCGTTCAGTGTTGAGTCGGGCGTTGGTTGAGTTGCTTAAGCGAACGTTGGCGGAGAATCAGCAAGCGATATTGCTTTTGAATCGGCGCGGCTGGTCAACGATTGTTATGTGTCGAATGTGCGGAGAGGTTGCTAAGTGTCCTGATTGCGGGTTGCCGATGACGTATCACGCGGACGGGAAGTTACTTTGCCACCGTTGCGAGGTCGAAGCTGAAACGCCCGAAGTCTGTCCGAATTGCGGCAGTCGTCACATAAAATTTTTAGGCACGGGCACTGAGAAATTGGAGCGGGCGTTGAAAGAAGTTTTGCCTAAGGCTAAAGTTCTTCGCATGGATAGAGATTCGACGAGCGGCAAGTTCGGTCATAGAAAAATCTTGGAGGCGTTCGCGGCTCACGAATACGATATTTTATTCGGGACGCAGATGGTAGCCAAAGGGCACGACATCAGCAACGTAACGGCGGTCGGCGTGTTGAATGCGGACGCGGCGTTGAGCTTCTCAAACTTCCGGGCGGCGGAGAATTGTTTTAGCTTGATAACGCAGGCGGCAGGGCGAGCAGGTCGCGCAGATTTACCGGGCAAAGTCATCGTGCAAGCCTACAACGTCGACGCGGCGGCGGTTCGATTTGGTTGCGAGCAGGACTACGAAAAATTTTTCGCAAACGAGCTGCCTCAACGCGAAGAAGTTTTCTTCCCGCCGTTCTGTCGATTAGTCAAGCTACTCATCATGAACACGGACGAGGCTAAGGCTAAGACCTTCGCTAAGGAAATTCGAGCGGCGTTCCGCGCAGAGGTAAGCAATAATCCTTCCGAGCCTCAAGAAGTCTTCGGACCGATATCGGCGGCAATAGCGAACTTGCGCGGCGTTTATCGATTCGTGTTGCTGATTAAGTCTACGAACTTATCAAGCGTGCGAAACTTCCTGCGAGCGCATGACTTGCACAGGCGAACCGACGTTATCATTGACATTGACCCGACGACAACAGATTAAACTTGACCGACGCAAGATGATAACTTAAAATACGCTGAAAAAACTTTGGGGAGTGATTCAGCTTTATGAGGAGAATTTTTATCGGCGTGCTGATTCTTTTGATGAGCGCGTCGATTTTTTCTGCGGCGAGTGCAAAGAAAGTTGAGGGCACGTGGCGACTTGACGGGAACACTTCCGCCGCGCCAAGAAATTTTCGATTGGTGACGGACGATTGGCAGATTGAATTTCGCGGGAAGGAGCCAACACGTCAAGGCTTAGATAAGCTTCACGCTTCGGCGAGTGGGCAACCTTCCGAACGTTCATTGGCTGTGATTAAGGACAAGATTTTATCGGCTGAGTGCAACGCAAAGATTTTCATTGTGGACTTGCGGCAAGAGTCTCACGGCTTCGCGAATTCCTTGCCGGTCAGTTGGTATCAGCCGAAAAACACCGCCAACGCCGGCAAGAGTTCATCTGAAGTCGAGTTGGACGAGATTGACCGCCTTCAAGATTTGCGCGGCATTGAAACGACCTTCGAGCCTTTGGGCAACGCCGATAAAAATTTATTCAAGCCGATAACGATATTTTCCCGCGTCGTCGGGACGGAGCGCGAGCTTTGCGAAAAAGTCGGCGTCGAGTATAAACGCTTCGCTGCCGCTGATATGCAATTCCCTGCGCCAGAGGTCGTCGACGAGTTTATAATCTTTGTAGCCAACCTTCCCGACAATGCGTGGCTACACTTCCATTGCCAAGCCGGGCACGGGCGCACGACGACCTTCCTTGTAATGTATGACATCATGCGGAATTATGACGTGTCGTTGGAGGACATTTGCAAGCGTCAATATCTCTTGGGCGGCTCAAATCTCTTGCTTGAGCCTGAAGGCGATGATTGGTATTCAAAGATGGCTCGCGACCGCGCAAAGAAAATTCGGTTGTTCTATGAGTTCGTGCAAGGCACAAGGGCAGAGCAAATCGGTTTGCCGTGGAGCGAATGGATTGAGGTTATTAATCAATGAAAAAGTTTTTATTGACCTGCGCGGCGTTGATGATTCTGTTGACAGGTTCGGCGAAGGCGGCGGACGCGGAATATCTATTGAACAACGCTGAACTTTATCCGACGTGGACGGGCGAAGATTACTGCGACGAGATTGTTTGGCAGACGCTCAATCAGATAACCTACGACGGTATGACGACTTACGAAAAAGTTCGGGCGTGCTATGATTATCTTGTCTATAACTGTAGCTACGGCGATAACGTCTTGCGGCTTGACTTCCCCGAAGATAACGGCACTGCCCGCGCTTATGGAATGTTAGTTGGGCACGTCGGAGCTTGCGACGATTATTCTTGTGCGTTCGCCGCGCTGATAAGGGCTATTGGCTTGAACTGCTACACTGTCTATGGGCAGACGGCTCGCGCTGACGGCGGTTACACGGGGCACATCTGGTGCGTCATTGTAATTGACGGCGTTGAATACGTCTTCGACCCGCAGATTGATGACAACATCGGCGCGGGCGTTTACTATCGCTTCTGCGTGACTCACGACGAGACGCCCGGCTCTTATTATGGTTCAGAGGTGCGCTGGGGTTACTTCGAGCCCTTCTATTGATTGGAGAGGATTAAAATTAACACGGACGATCTTGCAAAAAATATTTTGAATACGGTAGGCGGCACGGGCAATGTCCTTTACTCAAACGTAATTCAGGCGACGAACTGCATGACGCGCTTACGACTGCGCCTAATCGAAAAGAACGAATTCATGATTGAGGCGTTGAAGAAAATCGACGGAGTACTTGGCGTCAACGAGGACGGCGACGAAGTTCAAGTTATACTCGGCGTGGGCAGAGCGACAAACGTCACCAACGCGGTCAATAAAATTTTAGACGCGACGAATACTGTTAAGGTCGGCGAAGTAAAAATCGGCGACGCTAAGTCTCTGCACGATAAAATTCGCGCTAAGAACGCCACGCCCGTTAAGCTGTTCTTCAAAAAGATTTCGAGTATCTTTACGCCACTGATACCAGGCTTTATCGCGTGCGGTTTGATAACGGGCATTGTCAGTTGCATAGTAAAAATTTCTCCTGCGCTCGCCGAAACGGAAGGCATTAAGCTGGCAATGATTGCGGGCAACGCGGTCTTCTGGGGCATGAACTTATTCATCGGAATAAACGCGTCAAAAGTTTTTGGCGGCACTCCGATTATCGGCGGTGTGCTTGCGGCGTTGATGACTCATCCCGGACTTGCCGAAGTAAATATTTTTGGCGATGCCTTCGTTCCCGGCAGAGGCGGAGTTATCTCGGTGATAATCGTTGCGGCGTTTGCATCATGGCTTGAAGATAAATTGCATAAGCTTATCCCCGAAATGTTTGACTTGTTCTTAACGCCGCTCGTGACAGTGTTAATCGCGGGCATGGCGGCAGTCCTACTGTTGCAACCGATAGGCGGCGCGTTATCCGATGCAATAGGCACTGCGGCAACGACGGCAATTCATTCAGGCGGCGCAATAGTCGGATTCATCTTGGCGGGCGTATGGTTGCCGCTCGTCATGCTGGGGATTCATCAGGCAATGACGCCTATACACGTTGACTTAATCAGCCAATTCGGCGTGACGATTCTTTTGCCGATATTGGCAATGGCGGGAGCGGGGCAAGTCGGCGCGTCGATTGCGGTCTACTTCAAGACGAAGAACAAGTTCCTAAAGAAGACGATAGCTTCAGCGTTACCGGTCGGCATGATGGGCGTCGGCGAGCCTTTGATTTACGGCGTAACGTTCCCGCTGTTCAAACCGTTTATCGGGGCGTGCATAGGCGGCGCGTTCGGCGGGGCAGTCATAGCGACATTTACAGTTGGTGCGGCGACGCTTGGCATTTCGGGCTTACCGCTTGCCGCCACGACGAATAATATTCCCGTCTACTTTGCGGGGTTGCTTACGGCTTATATCGTCGGCTTTATCGCCACGTGGCTTATCGGCTTCGACGACCCTCAAGAAGTTTGACAATAAAAAAACTCCGGCTTGACGGTTGCTTCTTGTCAAGTCGGAGTCTTTTTGTTGCATCAATCCGAAAGTTTCTTCGTAGCGCGTGCCCTTTCGACAAAATCTTTGAGGTCTTCCAAGTTGCGTCCGTTCTTTGATTCAACAGCCGCAAGAATAGCTCCTTCGACCAAAGGGCAATCGAGCATGACGATATTTTCGCGCTCCATGTCCTCCAACACTATTTCGATAGTCATAATTGAACCGCCCATATCGGCAATCATAACTACGCCTTCTTCGGAGTAAACTGATTCGATTGCGTCATGAATCCTGTCGTAGCTGGTGCCGAGTGTGCCGTCCTCCAAGCCGCCTGCCGCGACGATTGGAACATTTTCCGCCATTACTTTTGCGATGTCGACGACACCTTCAGCAAGTTTTTGACTGTGCGAAACAACAACAATGCCGACCATAAATCACGCCTCCTTTAAAGTTTTTAACGTCATCTGCAACATGTAAAGCGATGAAGTTGCGCCGGGGTCTTGGTGTCCTAAGCTACGTTCCTTGAGATAGCTTGCCCGCCCCTTAGTCGCGATGATTGTCTTGGTGTATTCAACGCCCGCCGCCGCCGCGTCTACGCCGTTCGTCAATGCGTCGATTAAATTCTTGCCGCCGTCAATGCTTTCCTTTATTGCCTTGTACGCGGGGCAGAGAGCATCAAGCATAGTCTTTTCGCCTTCGACAGCTTTGCCGCGCATCTTAATGCCGTTGATAGCCGCATCAAGTGCCGCAGTGAATTCTTCCGCCGTGATAGTCATCTTGCCTTTGCAGACGTTGCCCGCCTTCATGAACGCCGTTCCATACAAAGGACCCGACGCGCCGCCGACAGTCGAGACAAGCACGGTGCCGACGCCTTTAAAGATTGCGCCAATGTCTTTGTCCGCGAAGGTTTGAATTTTTTCTTCGACAGCCTTAAAGCCGCGTGCAAGATTTATTCCGTGGTCGCCGTCGCCGATTTCGTTATCAAGCTGGGATAAATAATCTTTCTCCGCCTCAACCTTCTTGGCAATGGCGTGGATTATCGCGAGTAATTGTTTAGTGTCCATGACTTTACCTCTTAAGCGCGGGCGTATCGGCGGGCGCGTCGTAGAGTTTCTTCAATTCGTCGTCAAGCCTGAGCAACGTCAGAGAGAAGCCCGCCATCTCGATTGAAGTCATGTAGTTGCCGACCATCGTATCATAAACCTTGACGCCCGCGGCTTTAAGATAATCCTGCACAAAGTTATTGATGATGTAAAGCTCCATGAGCGGCGTTGCGCCCATGCCATTGACGAGGACGACGACTTCTTGACCTTTATAATCGATGTCGGCAAGAATTTTATCAAGGAGCGTCTTGGCTATCTCGTCCGCCGAAGCGATTTTGTCGCGATGCGTGCCGGGTTCGCCGTGAATGCCGATACCAATTTCAATTTCGTCGTCAGCAAGTTCAAAGCCGGGCTTACCTGCGGCGGGGACTGTGCACGGAGAAATTGCCATGCCCATTGTCCGAACGTTAGCGATGACCTTTTCGGCAACGGCTTTAACTTCCTCAAGCGTTGCGCCCGTCTCCGCCTTAGCACCCGCGATTTTGTGCACAAGGACTGTTCCCGCGACACCGCGCCGCCCCGTCGTGTAGAGGCTGTCTTGAACTGCAACGTCGTCATTAACAACAACGTGATCAACTTTGATGTCTTCGTCGCTCGCCATGTCCATTGCCATTTCAAAGTTCAGAACGTCGCCCGTATAGTTTTTGACTATGCAAAGGACGCCGGCTTCCGTCGCGACCGCTTGAATGCCCTCGAAGATTTTATCGGGCGTCGGCGAAGTGAAGACCGCTCCCGCAACCGCACAATCAAGCATACCTTCCCCGACAAAGCCGCCGTGCGCAGGCTCATGACCGCTACCGCCGCCGCTGACGAGTGCAACTTTGTTATCGGACTTCTTCTGTGCACGAACGACGACATTGCCACAGTCGAGCTTACGAAGTTTATCAGGCGCGGACTTTACCAACCCCAAAATCATTTGCTCTTCCACGGCGTCCACTGCGTTAATCAACTTCTTCATGCTAATCCCTCCCACAAAAAAAATTACAAGCTTAACAGAAAATCTATCACTAAGCTTGCAACGTGTCAATCTGTTCTTGTTGAAAGATTTATGCCCGTATGCTATATTGACGGCGGCAGACAGTTCGATGAGTCGGCTTTCTTCCTCGAAGGAAGGAGGTGACGCATTATGGACATTAAGGACTGGCTGGAACTCATTTGCTCCGTCGGGACGCTCATCTTCGTGGCACTGACGTACTTCGATAACCACAAATAGCAGAAAAGCCGTCCACCACGACGGCTCCTGAATCAATTACCTTATATAACTAACGAGGAAGGAGTCGACGTGCTACCATCAACTGCCTGCCATTAAAGTTGTCTTTATTTGGCAAGAAAAATTTAGCATAGAGACTTGAATAAGTCAAGGAGTGATTCAAATGATTGTTTACGCAACGCACAAGGGCGGAAAGTATCTGCCGCTCGTCGAGAGCTTGAAAATTGATTCGACGACGCCACGAGGGCTTTACATAAATTTAACGAACCGTTGCAACTGCGATTGCGTCTTCTGCTTGCGACAAAAAAAATTTATGGCGAAGGAGTCTAGCTTGTGGCTTGAGCGTGAACCGACCGTTTATGAAGTCAAAGCCGCGTTGGACACCGCGCCTTGGCAAGTCATTAAGGAAGTTGTCTTCTGCGGCTTCGGCGAACCGACAATAAGACTTGCCGACCTCGTGGAGCTGTTAGCCTACGTGAAAAAGATTCGTTCGCAGATTCCGACGCGGCTAAACACAAATGGCTTAGGCGAACTTTATCACGGGCGCGAGATAGCGGCGGACTTTGAAAACATTTTGGACACGGTGTCAATCAGTCTGAACGCGGCGACCGCCGAAAAATATTTCAAGCTTACTCGCGCCGCTTACGGGATAAAATCTTTCGACGCAATGTTGACGTTCGCCGAGCATATGAAAGCTTTCGTGCCGCATGTTGTCTTGACTGTCGTCGACCACGTAACGCCGCCCGAAGAAATTGCCGCGTGTCAAAAGATTTGCGACGAACGCGGCTTAACTCTGCGCGTGCGCCCCTACGAGGACAGCTGACAAGATTTTTAAATCGGCGCGTTGACAGCGGGCAGTGGTTGTACTAATATCAACCATACGTAACAATAAGGAGGAGTGAGAAAAACTTTTCGCAGTCAACAAAAAAATTACAGGAGGAAAAATATTTATGAGCAATGCAGAACTTGACCTTCAGGCTCTGATAAAGAAAGCCGAAGCGCAAGAAAATTTCCCCGAAGTGCCGCTTGACGAATTCACGCCACCTACTTACGACGAGTGGAAGGCGGCATGTATCGCGCTTTTGAAGGGCGCACCGTTCGAGAAGAAACTTTTCACTAAGACTTATGAGGGCATCACCTTTAGCCCGATGTACTTCCACGCCGACACCGAACCGATTCAACCGGCGAAGTCTTATCCGGGCATGGGCGACTATCTGCGCGGCACGGCGGCTAATGGTTACGTCAATGCGCCGTGGGGCATAGCTCAGGCGTGCGACGAAACTTTCCCTAAGGACAACAACGAACTCCTTAAGCGCGAGATTGAAAAGGGCTCGACGATTTACAATGTCAAAGTCGACTGCGCAACCCGCAAGGCTAAGGACGCTCGTCAATGCGAACACATTGGTAAGGGCGGTTGTAGTCTGACTACGCTCGGCGACGTTAGCTCTTTGCTTAAAGATTTAAAGCTCGACACTTATCCGCTTTACGTTTACGCCGGCGAAAGCGCATTGCCTCTGCTCGCGTTGATTGTGGCGGCTGTCAAGAAGAACGGCGGCGACGTTTCCAAACTTCAAGGCGTCATCGGTGCCAATCCGATTGCCGAATACGCCGCTAATGGTTGGCTCGGTCAATCGCTTGATAAACTCTTCGACGAGGCGGCGAACGTTGCTAAATGGGCTGTCAAGAACGCTCCGAACGTCAAGACGCTTTTTGTTAAGAGTGATGTCTTCAGTGACGGCGGCGCAAATGACATTCAGGAAGTCTCTTACACGTTGTCGACGGGCGTCGCTTATCTGCGTGCACTGCTTGAACGCGGCTTGACGATTGACGAGGCGGCGTCGCAAATTATGTTCGGCTTCTCGATGGGCG
>CAMNLS010000028.1 GCA_946543495.1 uncultured Selenomonadales bacterium
TACGCTATTTGGCAACTTTTTAAAAGTTGTCGTAGATTTCTTTAAGCAGAGTTTCTTTACGCAAAGTCATGCAGTCGCAGGATTTATCTTCGGGCGTATTCTTCAGGGCGTCGAGTAAAATATTTCCAATCAAAGCCGCGTCGTCGAAGAAAATATTCTTCATGACCTCGTGCGACCAAACGCGCAAGCCTTCCCCGTAATTGACGACGAAGGACAAATTAGCATAGCACGCGCCGATTTCCCTAGCCAAATAAACTTCCGGTGCGAGGCTCTGCCCGACAATGTCTGCGTGCCCTTTGAGCATTGCAATTTCGGCAGGACTTTCAAAGTGTCGACCGTCCGTCACGGCGTAAATCCCGCGTTCAAAAATTCTTCCGTCAAAAAATTTCTTTGCCGCCGTCAAAAGTTTTTCGCGCAGTTCAGGACACAGTGCCTCGCGCATAATCAGCAAATATCGCCCGTCAAGCTGAACATCTTTGCGCGTCGACAAGTCAAGGTAATCGTCTGGAATCATCAAGTCGCGGGGATTGAGCAAGTGATTAATCGTGCCGACGCCGCCTTCGGATAGAATTCGTTTGACGCCCGCCTCTCTGAACGTCCAAAAGATTTGCCGCGAAGAATCAGCGCGAGTAACGCCGCTCCGCCAGCCGTGCATTTTGCAAGTCAGAAACTTTTTCCCGTCGACGCTACACAATCTGAACGCCGGACTTTTGCCATATGGCGTCTCGAAGAATAAATTCTCCGCGTCAACGTCAACGTCAACAAAGTTTTTCGGGAAGTCACTGCTAAGCGTGCCCGATCCGCCGATTATCGCAAAATCAACTTGTGGAATTTCCAATTCCCAATTCCTCATTCCTAATTCCCTAAAACCATTTGGTCAAGACGCTTGCCGCCCGGCACCATCGGGATAACGTTTTCTTCTTCGGGAACGTAGACATCAATCACCGCCGCGCCCTTAGAAAACAAAATCTCAACAAGCTCCGTATCTAACTCCGCCCGCTTAGTCAGTCGATAGCCGCGCACGCCCATAGCTTGAGCAATCTTCACGAAGTCACGCTTGCACTTGAGTTCCGACGCCGAATAGTGATGATTGTAAAATAATCTTTGCCACTGTCCGACCATGCCGAGAATAAAATTGTGCACGATGACAATCTTAACGTCAATGTCGTGGTCAGCGAGCGTCGCCAGCTCTTGAATGTTCATCATGATTGAGCCGTCGCCCGTGAACAGCACGACATTTTTATCAGGGCAAGCAAGCTTAGCACCCATAGCCGCCGGAAGTCCGAAGCCCATAGTGCCTAAGCCGCCCGAAGTGAGGAATTGTCGCGGCTTATGACTCTTAAAGAATTGCGCCGACCACATTTGATGTTGCCCAACGTCAGTCACGGCGATTGTATTATCGTCGCAGATACTACTTATCTTGCTGATGAGTGCGCCAGGTTTAATCGCGTCGCCGTCCTCTTGCCAGCTAAATGGATGTTCCGCGCCTTTGTCGACGGCTTGAGCCTTCCACGCTGAAAATTTTTCCGCAAAGTTCGTTGACGACTCGTCAAGTTTCTGTCTGAACATTGGGAGCGATTGACGCAGGTCGCCCAGAACTTTTAAATCAGCTTGAACATTTTTATTCATCTCGGCGGGGTCAAGTTCAAAGTGAACAATCTTAGCGTGCGGAGCAAATTCAGCTACGCGCCCCGTAACTCTATCGCTAAACCTCATGCCAATACACAACAGCAGGTCGCAAGCTTGAATCGCCATGTTCGCGCCGTATGAACCGTGCATTCCCGCAAAGCCCAAGAAGCCGTCCGTGTCCGCGTCGATACAGCCTAGACCCATTAAAGTTGCCGTCGACGGACAACCCAACCGCGCTAAAATTTTTCTTAACTCGTCCGAAGTCTCCGAAGAAGTCACGCCGCCGCCCGCGAAGATTAACGGACGTTCGCAAGCCTCAACAGCTTTAACAACCTCATCAACCGCCGACGCCTCAACGGGATTCTTTCCGCTGTAGCCGCGCAGATTTATCGTTTCGGGATATTCAAAGTCAATCTCGGCGTTGAACACGTCCGCCGCAATGTCAATCGATACTGGACCAGGTCTGCCCGTCTTGGCAATAAAGAACGCCTCTTTAACGACGCGGGGCAATGTGGTCACGTCCTTAACAAGGTAGTTATGCTTAGTAATGGGCGTGGTGATTCCGCAAACGTCGACTTCTTGGAAGGAGTCCTTGCCGATAGCGGGATTGGCAACCTGCCCCGTGATACACACAAGCGGTATCGAATCCATGTTAGCAGTCGCAATGCCCGTGATTAAATTCGCCGCGCCTGGTCCGCTCGTGGCGATGACGACTCCAACTTTGCCGCTTGCTCGCGCATAACCGTCCGCCGCGTGTACTGCGCCTTGCTCATGTCCCGTCAAGATGTTCGGGAAATTCATTTTATAAATCTCGTCGTACAAACGCAATACAACGCCGCCTGGATAGCCGAAGACTAACTCGACTCCTTCCTTCTTCAAGCTCTCAAGCAGTGCTCGCGCTCCATTCATCTTCAATTCTTTTCCCTCCTAACTTAATATTGCGATTATACAACGAACGTTGCGCTTTGAAAATGTTTTTTTATCGAGCGTTCAGAACGTGCAGATAACTTTATCATCACGCCCGACCAAAAGTTTTTTACCGTCTTCGCCTTCCGATATTTTGCCAATCAAGTTTCCGTCAAGGTCAAGGATATTCCCCGTGCTAAGATCGATTGTATAAAAAAAACCCTCCGCTAGTCGAACGTGTTCAAGATTTTTTTCGCGGTCAAAGGTTATATAGCCGATTCGACGCCCAGAAGTTTCTTCGATGACAGCGTTCGTATCGTCAAAGTATCTAATGGTTTGCTCCGAGCCGTCTTGACTGCGATATTTTAAAAGTTTCTCCGCAGAATAGATCGCGTTTGCCGTCGCCGTCCAAACAGATGCTTCTATGGCATGGGAAAAAGGTAGGACTTGTTCAGCCGCACGACTGATAATCATATCGTTAAGATCAACTTCAGCGAACCTTAAGACGACATTATTGATATTAACTTCCGTAACTTTCAGAGCACCATTGACTTCACTAGGCAATACATCAGACGCCAATGACGAAGTTACGTTTGTACTCGTGTTTACTTCGGTAGCGTTAGTGTCAAAGCTATCTGAAAGTGAGCCGTCGAAAAGTTCGTGTCCATTGATTTTGATTTTGAGGAACGGCATGATAATCGAAAGCACAATCATCGGCGTAATCCCCATAATCAACAGCGCACGATCCGTATCGTAGCCGTGACTGTAGAGCCATGAGAATTTTTTGTGCAAGCCGCGTGTCAGAAATAAAGCAATCAAGCCCGCGATAATTAAACCTATGAACGAACCGTATTGAGCCGCATCAGCAGAAAAAATTCCGCCAATCATCATGACGATTCCCACGCCGCTTGCTTTGTATAAAATCGCATTCGTAATCACGACGAACAGATAAACGCCGTAAGTGTAAAGCCCCGCGACTAGTGCTCGCCAATTTTGAATTAGAAACTTCGCACGAAGCAACAACATTAAGATAAACAAACCCAGAAAGATTAAAGCGGTCGGCGGGAAGATTATTTCCAAGATCGCAGTCAGGACGAATGCAACGATCATGCCGATTATCATTGACGCAAGGACTTTGAACATCGACATAAAAAAAAATCCCAGTATAAACATGACGCCCAGCCAGAGAGAATGTTTGAATAGTGCGAAGGTCAAAGTCAATCCCCAAATCGACAAGAAGATATAATGTTTCAACGTGAACTGTTTTTCGTTAGACAAATTAAACGCCTCCCATTTTAAATCGATGCTTTGCTATTAATTGTATAAAGAAATGTTCGCTTGAGTAATTACCTCGCGGGTAACTCGATAACAAAACTTTTAATCGACAATATCGAACCACGCCCCCCAATAGTGTTCGTTCATCTTTGATTCGTCACCGTCAAGCCAAATTTGGAAGTAAGCGGAGGTGTTCTCTCTATCCGACACGCTCAGCAGGTTGAACGGTATTATAAACTCTGTTGACTCACCGCTTGCAAGCGTTGGTAACTCTCTTGTTTGCGTTATCTTACCGTCGCCCCAATTTTGTCCGATGACAAACTTTATCTTCGGGTTTAGCCAAAGCGCGTCCGTGTCGTTGGTGATGTGCAATCTTAACTGCGTCGCTGACCACTGTGCGCGGGTGATTTTTATGTTGTCGTTTATGTGCTCGAATTGGTCGAATAGCGAATCATTCAAATAAAGTTTCGTCTGGAGTAGCCCCGAAGAAGTTCTGCGCCTGTTAAAGTTTATCGGCGGCTCGTAACTCGGCTCGTTAGGCGCGGGCATTGTCGGCAACTTTAAATCGTCTTTGGAAAAAGTTTGACGCGGCGGCGGCGTATACTCTTTGGGCGGCTCGACACTCGGTAGGACAACTTCACTTTGCGGCGGCGTGATGACTTCTGGCAACTTGAATGTCTCGCCTTGCACGGGCTGTGAAATTTCTTGCGGCTCCTCTTCCGTGAAGGTCTCAAGCTTAGCGATTGACTCTTGAAAGTTTTCGCCGCTGTTTAGCGTGGGCGAACTTGCCAGCAAGAAAATTATTATCGTCAAGATAATCAACTCGGTGTGGAACTCTCTGCGAATCATAAACAACAGAACCCTTGCCGCTAATAAGAACAAATCTAATCTGCGCGGCTCTTGCTCCGTTAATTCCGGCTCGTCAAATTCTTCCGTCGTCAATGCGTCTTTGAGTTCGTCGACGCTTTGGAAACGATTCTTCGGGTCATACTCGGTGCACTTATTTAAAATCGTCTTCAAGCGTTCGCCGCAATCCGTGCCGACCAATTCTTTCATCGTGACGCCGAGCGAATAAATATCGCTACGCGGGTCGGTCTGTCCTTCGCCGTATTGTTCGGGCGGCGCGTAACCCTTCGTGCCTAGTCGATGAGTGTCCGCCTCTTTGCCCTCCTTAAAAATCCTGGCGGCGTCGAAGTCAATCAATCGAATACGTTCGCCTTGCAATATCAAGTTTGACGGCTTGATGTCTCGATGAATTATTTTCTGCTCATGAAGCTCCTTAAGCCCGTCGCACATCTGCAGAAGTATTCCGCGTGCTTGCGACTCGCTTAGAAAGTTTTTTCGTTCGTGCAAGCTCTCGCCTTGAATGAATTCTTCAACGATGATTGTTTCCGACTCGTCCTCCGCGCAATACAAAACCTTAGCCGGCAATGTGAACGAAAATTTTTTTATCAGCTCATAGGGCAAGCCGACTGACTCCACGCGCTTTATTATCACAAGCTCGCCGCTTTGTCGAGCTTGAGCCAGCCACACTTCGCCGCGCTCCGAACGCTTTAGCAGTTTCAATTTTTCATAGCGGAACTTGAGGAACTCCGCGACGTTTTCTTTCATGACACGCGCCTTGCCTTTCGATTATCATTGCGATATATTCTACAAAAAATTTGGAGGGCAATGCAATGACTGCTAAGAACACTACGGAGCTTGAGAACGAATTGAGCGAAGCCGACGACGTTAAAAAATTTCTGGACGACAACGCGGAGAACTTTCGCAAGTTCACGCTTGCCGAGTATCTGCGCCGACTGCTTGAGGAAAAGAATTTGTCTAAGGCTCAAGTCATCAGGGCTTCAGAACTAGACGCGACGTATGCACATCACATCTTCAGCGGCAGGAAGAACCCTTCACGGGAAAAAATTTTATCGCTGGCATTAGCAATGGGGCTTATGGCTAAGGAGACGGATTATCTGCTTTACTATGCGGGGCACGAGAAATTATACGTGCGCGACGAATGGGACGCCGTCATCTCTTTTGCGTTGGAGAATCATAAAAGCGTTTTGCAGACCAATGAACTCTTGGAGGAACTACACTTGTCGCCGCTGATTGGTCGTTGAATTTCCATTTGCTATGAAGAAATTTTCTGATATAATTTCGTTTAAAAAACTGGTGGTGATTTTGTTTGCAGATAAAAGTTTTTAAGGCGGGCAATATGAAAGACGCTATGGAGGCGATGAAAGCCGAACTCGGCGACGAGGCAGTAATATTGCACAGCAAGAAATATAAGGAAGGCGGACTTCTCGGAATCGGTAGCCGCGAGGTCGTGGAAATCACCGCAGCAGTCGAAGAAAATTTTCTGCCCAAAAAAATCGAACCAACTAACCTTCAACACCCGACCGTTGTAACACGATACAAGACCGACGGCACCGCGCAGGGCGTCGCCAACGCAGAACAAGCAACTCAACTCGACGCGCTCGCCGAAAAAGTTTCCGAACAAAAAAATTCCTCAACCGCCGTCGACGAGCCTAAAACAGCGGCGGAACCGTCTCAACCCGTCGACGAGCCTAAACCAGAGGCGGAACCGTCTCAACCTGTCGAAGAACCTAAACCAGAGGCGGAACCGTTTCAACCCGTCGAAGAGCCTAAATCAGAGGCGGAACCGTCTCAACCCGTCGACGAACCTAAACCAGCGGCGGAACCGTCTCAACCCGTCGACGAACCTAAACCAGAGGCGGAACCGTCTCAACCCGTCGAAGAACCTAAACCAAAGGCGGAATCGTCTCAACCTGTCGAAGAACCTAAACCAGCCCCCGAAGCCCCGCCACAACAAACGGTCTTCACTGAAGAGCAAATGGCGCAGACACAAGCGATGATTATGGCGCAGTTCAATCAAATGCAGATGATGCAACAAGCTGCAATCGCTCAAGCTCAAGCGCAAGCGGCGAAACAAATCCGTTTGCAACAGGCGCAAGTACAAGCGCAACCAACAGTCGTCATGCAATCCGTCCCAAATATACAGAACGAAGATAAACTAAAGCGACTTGAAGACGAAATCGCGCAGATGAAAGCGTTGCTTGCAGAAATCTTAGGTCGCGATACAAAGAAGGGCACACTTTCCTTGCACGAGGCGTTGAGGTTGCAGGAAGTCAACGAAGAAATTTTAAACGAGATGGCGTCTCAGTCAAACGCGGGCGAAACGCTCGCCGATGTGCACACGCCCGCCGCTAAATCAACGCTGATTCGTTACCTTAATGAACACGTGAAATTTTCCGACGGCATAAAGCTTAATCGGCACGGCGTAAGGATAGCGGCATTGCTCGGCACAACGGGCGTAGGCAAGACAACGACGCTTGCCAAGGTCGCCGCGAAATTTGTTCTGGAGCAAAAAACGGACGTGGCATTAATTACTGCCGACACTTATAGAATCTCTGCCGTCGAACAGCTCAAGACGTATTCCGATATTTTAGAATTGCCGCTTGAAATCGTCTATAACCCCGCCGAACTCTCTTCCGCTTTGGAACGTTATCGCGACAAAGATTTAATCCTAATCGACACGGCGGGGCGCAGTCAGCACAACGATTATCAAATGCGCGAGCTTGAAGAGTTCTTGCGCGTCAATCCGCGAATCGAAAAACATTTAGTCATAAGCGCGACAACTAAATTCACCGACGCTAAAAACATCATGAATAAATTTGCGCAAGTCGAGCCTGATAAAATAATCTTCACCAAGATTGATGAAACGGCGAGCTTGGGCATGATTATAAATCTTTTACACGATAAGAAATATTCGCTATCATACATCACCACGGGGCAAAGCGTCCCCGACGACATAGACCGAGCAAGCTCCGACGTTTTAGCTAATCTCCTGCTAAAAAAAGTCGACGAGGTATGAGTTATGTTTGACCAAGCATCAAGACTGCGGGATTTAATTGAGGAACGCGCCGACGAGGAGGCACAATCACGGCAGGTAGGCGAACTTTATTTTAACGCGGCAGAAACGACACGAGTCATCGCGATAACTTCTGGCAAAGGCGGCGTTGGCAAAACCAATCTGGCTGTGAATTTAGCAGTTGGCTTGCAGTCGTCTGGGCAAAGAGTTCTTTTAATTGACGCGGACATTGGCACGGCGAACGTAAATTTATTAATGGGTTCGGTGACGAATCGTAGTTTGGTTGATTTGTTGGAAGATGAAGTTCAGCTTGAAGACGTTATCGAAAGCGGCGTGGCGGGCGTGAAATATATTTCGGGCGTGGCGGGCGTCGAAGAAGCTTTGAATATGAACCGGCTTAAGCAAAAGAAACTTCATAAAAAACTTGCGCGTTGCTCTGAATTGGCGGACGTTATCATAATCGACACGGGCGCGGGTTTGAATCGTAACGTAATTGAATTCGTGCTTGCGGCGGAAGAAGTCTTGCTAATCACCACGCCCGAACCAACCGCCCTTGCCGACGCCTACGCAGTCATCAAAGCTTACAGCACCTACACCGACCGCCGAAATATAAAGCTGATTGTCAATCGTATTCGCGAGGAGGAAGAGTGCTACGAAGTCACGGAAAAGATTAATCAGACGACGAAAAAATTTCTGGGCGTGACGATTGGTTGTCTCGGCTACATTTACGAAGATAAAATCGTTCGCGAGGCTGTGCACAGGCAAGAACCCTTCCTTATCATCAATCCTGATTCGCCGGCGTCGCAATGTATTTCCGAACTGGTAAAGAGTTTGTTAAGCGGCAAGCGTATGAAGTCTGTATCGCGTGGTTGGCGTGGCTTTCTCGATAGAATCTTTGGTTACTAATAATTTTGAGGTGATTGAATTTGAAATACGAAATTTTATATCCCGAAGCATTTCCGATAGTGGATTGTCATCTTGAACGCGGCGAGAGCATTAAAGCCGAGTCCGACGCGATGATTGCAATGAGCCCGACGATTGATGTTGAAGGCAGAATGGACGGTGGACTTTTGCGGGGCTTGGCAAGGAAATTTCTTTCGGGCGAAAGTTTATTCTTTCAAGAGCTGATAGCACGACGCGGGGCGGGCAATGTCTTATTCGGTCACGCGCAAGTTGGCGGCATTATGGACGTTGAACTTGACGGCTCCTACGGTCTCACAATTCAAAAAGACGGCTTTTTGGCAAGCACGCAGGGCATTGACATTGATGTAAAGGCGCAGAATCTTTTTCAAGGCTTTTTAAGCGGCGAAGGCTTTTTTGTTTTAAACGCCAGAGGACACGGCACAGTTTTTGTATCAAGCTACGGCGTGATTCATCCAATTAACTTAGATAACGGCGAAGAAGTTATCATCGATAACGGGCACTTAGTCGCGTGGCCTGATTACATGGATTATAAAATAGAAAGAGCCTCCAACGGCTGGATTTCTAGTCTCACTTCGGGTGAAGGAGTCGTTTGCCGTTTTAGAGGTCCTGGCGTCGTACTTATTCAAACGCGCAATCCGACTAACTTTGAGCACGAATTGGAAAGAAGAATCAAATCTGTTATCGGGCACTAATTATACGCGAACTTCAAAATGCTTGCCCTTGTCGTCGTCCTTTTTATTCGGAAGGCGTGAGGGTTTTGCAGGCGGCGGTTTGACGGGTTTAACCTTGTCTGCCGCCGCTTTTAATCTGTCCGTTAAGTCGTCAAACAGTTGCGACTTGGTGAGCGCGGGTTTGCCCGTGAACAGAAAATTTTTTACGACGATGAACGCTGCGACTACTACAAATATTATCGTGAATATCCAAAAGGCTCCGCCGTGTTCTTCGTGATAATTTATCTTCGCTATGACTTGATGTGATTGCTCGGTTGAAGTCTGCGCGGGCGAATTGTAGGAGCTTTGAGCTTCGCGGGCGTCGAGGTCTCTGAATTCGCGCAGAACGTCTTTGCCTTTGTCGTAGTCCGATTGAGTATCCTCAACCAACGGAGCGTCGGGTGGAATGACAGTTACTGTTTGATTGGCGGGCGGCGATTGCTCGTTAGGGCGTTCGACGGTGCGTTTAGTTAATGCCCCAGAGCCGTTCGCGACTGCATCCCTTGCTTGAGCTTCGGGCGAATTGTCGGAGGCTTGCGAGTCTTTAGCAAAAGGCGTCCTATCAATGCGCGGCGGCGTTGGTGGCGTCGGACGGATTGCGGGTGCGGGTGCCGTCGGTGGTTGCGGCGGTTCGAGTGTCATTGATGAACGCTCCTTTCCTCTGTGAATTGTCAACGCGATTATAAAAAATTTCTCTATGAAAAGCAATAACGCCGCCTCGTCTCCATAAGCTGGAGTTGAAGCGGCGAACTTTATTTATGTCGTAAGCAAATCGACTTAGAGAAGGTGTGCGCGAAGTTCTGCGCCGTCTTGAGCGGAAAGATAAGCGGGCGCAATGTCAAAGACAGTCTTGCAACCATTATTGCCTTCCTTGTTAAGACGATAAGCGGCGCGAGCGTATGCAACAAGAACGCTCGTCGTGAATTCGGGATTTGAGTCGAGCTTAAGATTGAATTCGATGATATGGCTGTTCTCCTTGTCCATGCCAGTCTTGCCGGAACGAATCACGAAGCCGCCGTGAGCAAGTCCCGCGTGTTTGGTAAGTAGTTCTTCTTCGCTAATGAAGTTGACGACCGTATCATAATCCGCAAAGTAGTTCG
>CAMNLS010000029.1 GCA_946543495.1 uncultured Selenomonadales bacterium
AGGACTATCAGCAACTCAAAAAGGACTACGACGAACTACTTCAGCTCCTCGACGAGAACAATAGATAAGTTATACGAAATAAAAAAGGCGGTGAGCTCATTTGAACTCATCGCCGAATTTTTTTGTCATAGATACCTTGCAATAATCTCGTCGAGTGTAACCGCCTCTGAATAGTAATTGCCTTGCACGTTGACTACTGGGAAATCTTTTGTCGCAGCACGAATCTCGGCGTCCTTTATGCCCTTCAAGCAAACTTTCGTTCCCAGCTCGGTTGCCAGCTCCGATAAGTGCCGCACGATTTGCAAGTTGCCCGGCTTATCTTTTATGTTCAAGATGTAATCGCGTTCAAGCTTTATAAAATCGGGTGCAAGGTCGCGCAGGAAGTCAATCGAAGCCACGCCGCTACCAAAGTCATCAATCAGGCAAAGAATACCTTTACGCTTTAAGGCGCGGACAATTCGACGCAAAATATCCGGCTCAATCAATCGGCAACTCTGCGTCAACTCGAAGCAAAGATTTTTCAGCGGGAAGCCGACCGCCTTTGAAATTTTATCAATCTCCTCAAATAGGAAGTCATCAACGATTTGCGCGGGCGAAATGTTTACGTTCAATGTCAAGTCGGGTTTGCGCTCCAAAATTTTAAGCGCGTCTTTCATTGCTTGACGAAGAATCCAATAGCCCAGCTCCTCGAACAGGAAGTCACGTTCAAGCACGGGCACATAAGCCGACGGCGGCACCTCTCCAAATCGTTTACTATGCCAACAGAGCAAAGCCTCAATCGCTGTTATCTCTTCGGTATTGGCATTGAAGACGGGTTGATAACGCAGAGAAAAATTTTTGCAGTCCATTAGAATATCGTCGCGAACTTCGGCGACAAGCTCAAGTGATTCGTGCGTATTCCTGCCGATAGCTCCGTTGTAGTTGACGAGCTTGCCATTGTAATAGAACTTCGACTCGTTGTAAACAAAATTCAAGCTTGCACTAATCGTCCGCTCGTCGTAGTGACCGCCTTCAAAATGAACCATGCCGCCATTAATCGTCAAGACTTGCCGAAGGTTTTCGACGGGCAAGCCTGCCAACGCGGCTCGACGAAGTTTTTCATACCTAATGGCGACTTCTTCGGGGGAAAGGCTCTCCATTAGGAAAGCGAACTTCGCGCCCTCCATGCGATAAACTGTGCCCTCCTGCCCGACCGCCTCTTGAAGGAGCCAGCCAGCTTGTTGCAGAACCGAATTGCCGAACGAGTACCCGTGCTCCTCATTAATACTATTAAGCTTGTTAATGCCGCACAACACGACGACGCAATTTTTCTTAAGCTCAATAGCCGCCTTCAAGTCGCGGAAGAAACCGTACTCATTGCGCAAGAGCGTAACGGGGTCAGTGCTATCCGTCAAGCCCTCGTTGATTACTATGCCGCCGATAAGTTCGGGCTTGCCCTCTGCGTCATCAATCACCGCGCCAGTATATCTCAACATGGCATAAGTTCCGTCCTTAAGCCTCGTCCGATAAGTAAGGTCATAGCCTTTAACTTCGCCGCTAAGGAGTGAATGCATTGTCTTTTTATAAAGCAGTCTGTCTTCGGGGTGAGTGTAGTTGCTCCAATCAATTTCGCTTAAAGGAACGTATTCGCCCGCCAGCCCTAACAGCTCAACGATAGCAGGACTGAAGCGGACAACTTTCGCCTTAACATCGTAAACCGTGACATAATTACCGCGCCCAACTATCATGAAAGCTTTAAACACGTTGTCAAGAATCTTTCTGTGTTCAGTCATAGTTATCAGCTCCGTTTAAACTTCGACAGCAGGAACCTTTGCACGAATGACAATCATAACTAAGGCAAGGCAAGCAAGCGACGAGCCCAAGCCAGCCCAGCCGCTTTGAGTGATACCCGCGACCAAGTAGCCGACAACACAGCAAGTCGAGACCGTCAAGACGTAGGGAACTTGTGTACTGACGTGTTTTATATGATTGCACTGGGCACCCGCCGAAGCAAGAATTGTCGTGTCGGAAATGGGCGAGGCGTGGTCGCCGCCGACAGAGCCAGCTAATATAGCCGCTACGCAGATGACAAGCAAGTTAGCGGCGTCCGCAGTGGGAAGATTAATAAGCACTGATAACGCAATCGGAATTAAAATGCCGAACGTGCCCCAGCTAGTCCCCGTCGCGAACGCAAGCCCAATCGACACTAAGAAGAAGATAACCGGCAGGAACATTGCAAGGGAGGCGTGCTCCTGAACGACGCCGCCGACGTAGCCGCCCAAGTTCAGATAACTATCAGAGCAAATGGCCGACAACGTCCAAGCAAGGCACAGAATAAAAATCGCGGGAACCATTGCTTTAAAGCCCGTCGAGTAGCATTCACAGTATTCGGCGAAGCTAACGACTTTGCGCGGCAGGTAGAGGAGTGAAATAAAAATCAGCGCGATGAACGAACCCAGAGCCAATGCCTTTGAGGCGTCGCAATCAGCGAAGGCGTCGGAAATAGTTTTGCCCTCGTGAATGCCGCCCGTATACAACATGCCATAGATACACACGGAGATTAAGACAAACAGCGGTAAAATCAAATCGATAATTTTTCCATTGCCGCTGCCCGTCAATTGTTCTTCGCTAACGTTATCTTTGTATTCGGCGGGAATTTCAAAGTGCTCGTTGTTCTTGCGAACCTCCGCGCCCATCGTCGCGAAGTCACGACCAGTAACGACGATAAACGCCATGAAAATCATCGTCAGGATAGCGTAGAGGTTGAAAGGTATCGTCTGCAGAAAGAGAACAAAGCCATCGACGAGGGAACCTTCAGGCAGTGACGAGCCGACAGCCGCCGCCCAACTTGATACGGGCGCGATGATACAAATTGGAGCCGCCGTCGCGTCGATGATATAAGCGAGCTTAGCGCGGCAGATTTTAAATTTGTCAGTGACGGGGCGCATAATCGTTCCGACCGTCAAGCAGTTGAAGTAGTCGTCGATAAAAATCAACATGCCGAGAAACGCCGTTAAGCCCAGTGCTGAGCGTTTACCAGAGATGACGGAACGCGCCCATTCGCCATAAGCCCGCGTCGCGCCCGACTTGCTGATTATAGCAACCAATATTCCCAGTATGACCAGGAAAATTAAAATGTTGACGTTGCCGCCAACTTTGTCGCTCATGATGTCGAAGAACGTCACGATTGATTCTAAGAAGTTGCCTCCCGTGAATAGCATTGCTCCCGCGAAAATTCCGATAATCAGCGATGTATAAACTTCTTTTGTCCATAGCGCGAGGATTATCGTTATGATTGGCGGTAGCATTGACAACGCAGAATTCTCCATCAGAAAAGATTCCTCCTTAAGATTTATATTATGACGCGGCGATTATAGCAGGTATCGCCCAATATCGCAAAAAAATTTTACAAGCCGCTAGCAATTTTGTATGATACGCACGGTGATTAGATGAATTCATTTTTAATCGGGCTACAGTTCTTGACGCGGATATTTGTCGTCAAGCAGAGCATTTGGACTGAAGATAGTTTCGGACAGTCAGTAAAATATTTTCCGGCGGTCGGCGCGATACTCGGCATAATCTGCGCGGGCGTCGTCGGAGCGATTAATCTTTTGCACTTGCCGCTATTCACGGGCGCGATTGGTTTTGCGTCGCTGATAATCTTGACGGGCGGCATTCATTGCGATGGACTAATGGATTCGGCGGACGGACTATTTTCGGGGCGTGAGCGTGAAAAAATTTTAGACATCATGAAGGACAGCCGCGCAGGTTCGTTCGGAGTCGTCGCGATGATTTTAATTGCGGTGATTGAAACTTCGACGCTGATTGAATTGGCATTGCTCGCGACGTGGTTTTTATGCGCGGCAATTTATTCTGCGCCGATAATCGCGCGGCTAATGATGGTCGTTACAATCGGCGCGTTCCCCTACGCAAGACCAACGGGCATGGGCAAAGCCTTTGCAAAGTTCACGACGCGGCGGACGATAATTTTTGCGGCGGGCGAAACGCTATTGCTATTGCTCCCGCTCGGCTTTATCAGCAAAATATTTTTCCTCTGCGCGGCGGCGGCAACGTTAATCGCTTTAATCGTGACGTGGAAGTTCGCGACGTTCTCGACGGAAAAAATCGGCGGCGTGACCGGCGACATTTACGGCGCAGTGACGACGTTGGCTGAACTATTCGTGCTGATAACTTTCTTGATGATTGGAAATTATTTGCGATGATGATTGCTGTTAAAATGCGCGGGACGTGCGGCGAGTTGGCGCAAGGTTTTTATCGTGGCGAACCGATTCTTATCACGTGCCCGATAGAAAAATTTTCTACGGCGATTGTGTCTGATGAGTTCGCGGGCGTCGAAGGGCTTGGCTTAAAGTCGCGGGCAATGCTAGACAAAGTTTTGACTGTTAGCGGCGGGCGTGAATTCAATCGCGGATTGCGGCTTACGTCGGAGCTTCCACGCGGCAAGGGCATGGCGTCATCTTCGGCGGATATTGCGGCAGTGGCTCAAGCAGTCGCGTTATCGTTAGGGCAAAGACTTTCACTCGACGAACTCGGCAAGCTCTGCGCGTCAATCGAACCGACGGACGGAATTTTTTATGCGGGCGTCGTCGCGATGAATCCACTGACAGGTCGATTGATTAAAACGCTTAGGGCGCAGGAAAGATTTCAAATTGCGGTCTTCGATTACGGCGGCGAAGTCGACACGCTCAAGTTCAATCGCCGCAGTGATTTTGAATTCCCCGCGCTCGACGACGAAATTAATTTCACGCTGACAGAAAGTTCCGCGTTTGCCAATCAAAAAATTTTGTTGAAGCCTCACCTTGAAGAGCTAATGACCTTTGCAAAGAGTTTAGGAGCCGTCGCCGTCAACGTAGCTCATTCGGGCACCGTCGCGGGGATTTTTTTTCGTGCAGATGATTCACGCGTCGCAGAAAAGGTTGCCGCTATCCAAAGGCGATTTGACTTCCTGCAGTTCATGACGTTGACGCGGCTTGCCATTTAAAACTATAATGACGAAAACTTTTAGGCGGTGATACGTTGAAGAAAAAATTTTTGTCGGGAGTACTTGCCGTGAGTTTGTTGCTGGTCGGCTGTGATGATGAAGTTCAAACTCCGAAGCCGCCGCTCGTTAAAGTTCAGCAGATTAAACTTTCCAACGCAGCGCAGGAAGAAAATTATTCAGGCGTGGTGCGTGGTCGCTACGAAACGAATTTATCATTTCAAGTCAGCGGCAAGATTATTTCTCGCGACGTTCAATCAGGCTCGTTAGTTCGGGCGGGCGATGTCTTGATGACGCTTGACCCTAAAGATATTGTCGAACAATCGCGCAGTGCTGAAGCTCAAGTCGCCGCAACGCAAGCTCAACTTCAACTAGCCAAGAGCAACCTCGACCGCTACAGCGAACTATTCAAAGCCGAAGCTATAGCCGCCGTCGTCCTCGACCAATATAAAACTCAATACGACGCCGCGAAGGCGGCTTACGATGCCGCAGTTGCTCAAGCTCAACAAAGTCAAAACGCGCTCGAATACACGACGCTAACAGCCAATGCAGACGGAGTTATCTCGGAAATTCAAGCGGAGGTCGGGCAAGTTGTCGCGGCGGGGCAAAGTGTCTTAACGCTCGTGCAGATTGGCGAACTTGAAGTCGTCGCGAACATTCCCGAAAATAAAATTGACGCCGTGCAAATTGGTCAGCGCGTGTCGATAACTTTTTGGGCGACGGGCGATGAGGTAAGCGGCACCATTCGCGAAATCGCTCCTATGGCTGATTCGGCGGCGCGAACGTTCACAGTTAAAATTTCCTTGCCGCCAATGCAAAGCGTTCAGCTTGGCATGACTGCCAATGTTATAATGCGCGGAGGCTCGCCGAGTGCAATTATCCTGCCGCTAAGCGCGATTTATCAGACGGGCAACGCCGCGCAAGTTTGGCTTGTCGAAGGCGGCAAAGTTCAGCTCAAGAAAGTTGAAGTCACTGCCTTTGACAATAACAATGTTCAAGTGCGCGGGCTTAAGGCGGGCGATGTCGTCGTCGTTGCGGGCGTGCATAAACTTCGCGACGGGCAGGAAGTCAGGACTGATAAGCAATGAGAAATTTAACTGAACTTTCCTTAAACAATCGCCCGCTCGTCTGGTACTTTATTATCGTGGCGTTCGTCGGTGGAATCATTTCTTATTTCAGCTTAGGACGCATGGAGGATCCAAAGTTCGTTATTCGTGAAATGATTGTTTCGGCGCATTGGCCGGGCGCGACGGCTTACGAAATGCAGGAACAAGTTACCGACAAGCTCGAAGAGAAATTGCAGGACATACCTGGGCTTGACAACTTAAATAGCGAGACGCGCCCCGGTTCGACTACAATTTATGTTGAACTCAAAGAAGAATTGCCAATCGAAACGATTCGTCCGACGTGGCGCGACGTGCGCAATTACTGCAAGGATATTGAGCATGAATTTCCAAGCGGCGTTCAAGGTCCATTCTTTAACGATACCTTTGATGAAGTCTTCGGTTCGATTTACGCGCTGACGGGCGACGGCTTCAACTATGAAGAACTTCGCCGCTACTCTGAAGAAATTCGCCACTTGATATTGAACGTGCAAGACGTTAAGAAGGTTGAGTTAATCGGCGTGCAATCAGAAGTTGTTTACGTCGAGATTGAGCAAACTAAGTTGTCGGAGCTGGGCATAAGTCCGCAACTCATATCGGATACGCTCGCCGCGCAGAACGCAATGACACCCGCCGGCATGGTTGAGACTGCAAGCGACAATGTTTATCTGCGCGTGACGGGAATATTCGACGACGTGGACGCGATTAAAAATATCCCCATTAACGCGGATGGAAAAATTTTCAGGCTTGCGGACATAGCCACAGTTGAGCGGCGATTCATTGACCCGCCAGAGCCGAAGATGTTCTTTAACGGAGAGCCGGCAATCGGAATAGCGGTTGCAATGGAGGACGGCGGCAATATTCTTGAGCTTGGCGAACAACTACACGCCTTGACGGAACAAATTCAATCGGAACTGCCGTTGGGCTTGGAACTTCATCAAGTGTCGAATCAACCGCAAGTCGTCGAAGAGTCAATCGGCGAGTTCGTCGAGACGTTGATACTTGCGATAGTGATTGTCTTGGGCGTGAGCTTTGCAAGTTTAGGTCTGCGAACGGGCTTAGTAGTGGCGGGTTGCATACCGCTTGTCTTGGCGGGGACGTTCTGTTTTATGTACGTGCTGGGAATTGACTTGCATAAAGTTTCGCTAGGCTCGCTGATAATCGCGCTGGGCTTGCTCGTCGACGATGCAATTATTGCGGTGGAAATGATGAGCGTGCAACTTGAGCGCGGGCTTAGTCGATTCGATGCGGCGTGTCATGCGTTCAACGTGACGGCTAAGCCAATGTTGACGGGCACGCTGATAACTTGCGCGGGCTTTATACCGGTCGCCTTCGCGGAGGGCATGGCAAGCGAATTTTGCCGCGACATGTTCTGGGTCGTATCAATCGCGCTGTTGCTGTCGTGGATAGTATCAGTCATGGTCGCGCCGCTGTTCGGAACGTATATAATTCGCGTCGAGAAGAAGGCGGAGCTTTACGACAGCCGCTTTTATAAAATCTTCCGTCGGGTGCTTGAGGTTTTCTTGAGGAATAAAATCTTCGTGCTTAGCGGAACAATCGCGGCGTTCGCGGCTACAATCTTCGCGTCCGATTTTGTTCAAGAGGAATTCTTCCCGCCGTCGATACGCCCCGAAGTTTTAATCGAACTCAAATTGCCTGAAGGCTCATCACTCGTGGCGACGCAGGCAGAAGCCGAACGCTTTGCAAAGTTCCTAGACACCGAACGCGACAACTTGAAGAATTATGCTTACTACGTCGGGGAGGATACGCCGCGATTCGTGCTGACCATTTCGCCGAATGCTGAAGGCGATAATGTTGCTAAGTTCGTCGTCACGGCTAATGATGACAATCGCGACGCCTTGATAAAAAAAATCCGTCACGAACTCGCCGATAATTTTCCGAACGTCCGCCCGAATATCCAACTGATTCAAACAGGACCGCCCGCCGATTATCCGATTATGCTACGCGTCACGGGAATTGACATTGATAGAGTTCACGAACTCGCCGTGCAGGTTGCCGACATCGTTGCGCAAGATTCAAACGCCGTTGACATCAACCTTGATTGGAATGAGAAATCTAAAGTCGTACGCATTGAGCTTGACCAAGATAAACTTCGTGCACTCGGCATTTCAAGTCAAGAGGTTAAATCGATGCTGTACACCGAGATAACGGGCGCGAAGGCGGCGGAATTCTACACGGGCGACCGAACGATTGATATTAACTTGCGACTTGCGGCGGCTGACAGAAATAATCTTGCCACGTTGAAGAGCTTGCCAATATACTTGGGCGCGGCGGGTTATGTTCCGCTTGAGCAGATAGCAAAGCTTTCTTACGACGCTGAATACGGCTTGATTAATCGATACCAACTCAATCCGTCAATCATGGTGCAGGCGAACATTTTAAGCGGCACACCAAACGACGCGGCTCAAAAAGCTTTCGACGCGACAGAGGACTTACGAAAAGATTTATCGCTCGGCTATTCGATAAAACCTTCTGGCGACTTGGACGAAAGCGACACTTCAACGGGGCATTTAATGTCAATGTTGCCGCTCGTCGTGTTTATAATCATGACGTTGTTAATGTTCCAGCTCAAAGACGCAAAAGCAATGTGTTTGACGCTACTAACTGCGCCGCTCGGTTTAATCGGCGTAATCTTCGCGCTGATAATCTTAAACAAACCTTTAGGCTTCGTGGCTGAACTCGGAGTCATCGCGCTATCGGGCATGATAATTCGCAACTCGGTTATCTTAATCGACCAGATACAACAACACGTATCGACGGGCGAAAATCTCCACGACGCGATAATTGATTCGGCGATACTGCGATTCCGCCCGATAATGTTGACGGCGGCGGCGGCGATACTCGGAATGCTTCCGCTTATGTTAAGCGTCTTCTGGGGACCAATGGCGGTAGCAATCGCGGGAGGCTTGCTCGTGGCGACAGTCTTAACGCTGTTAGTCTTGCCCGTCATGTATGCAACCGCATATTTTTATAAATAATAACGACACAAAAAAATCCCCGACGGTCTGAAATTTGTTTGACCATATTAAAATTCTACACCTGTATAAAATCACTTTTGCGCCTTCAAAATCCCCCAAAAAATCGGGGGTTTTTTTATGCCCTCGAAAATCACGCGTCATAACGCCATTTTTCTGATAGTAAAATTCTAATATATTAGAATTTCACTTTTGCCCCTCCAAATCGCCCTTCCAAACTCTTTTCAAGCCTCAAAACTCCTTTCAAACCGTTTTCAAACGCTCAAAACCAAAATTTTTCCTCGCGGAAGGTTTTTTACTCTCTCATCATAAAAAATTAGCCTCTAAACCTTATCTGCGGCTTCAAAGTCATTAAATCGCTACTGAAACGCCGCTGCGAACTTAAAATCGCAAAATCAGCAACAAAAAAACCTCCGACATGTGCCGAAGGGCTTTTTTTCGCGTTTACCTAACAATAATTAACCGACTTTGCTTAGTATACTCAGGATTTGAAGCATTAACGTCCGATTTAACGTTGCCGCCGTTAGAACGAGCATAAAAGCCGCCCGCTACCTTTTCGAGTTCCTCGTCGCTCAACTTTTCGAGTTCCTCATTGATTTTCTTGATGTTTTCTTCGCGTTTTGCCATAATTATCAGCCTCCAAATTTGTTTTCTGCTCTTTATACGTTCCAAATCCGATTTCGTTACACACTTTAGCAGAAAAATTTAGTTTTGGCAATGAAAAACCCTCCGACAATCGCCGAAGGGCTTTTGTTGATTGAATTGAAAAATTTTTTACTTACCGAACTGCTCGTTGATGTATTTCCAAGCGTCTTCGCGGCTGACTTCCTTTTCACCGATAAAATATTGATTTGCTTTTGATTTACCGATAATGTCGCCAAAAACACTACCATCGTCTTTGATTGTGACGCCGTATTTATCGAACGCTGCGCGCAGGTTGCTAAATCCTTCATGGTCGAGAAGCGGAATACCTAACAAATCACTTTTGAAGATTTTTACGCCGAGTTTCTCAAATTCTTTTGCATCGTTATAACTTTCCGCGAAAGTGCCACCCGCCACGTTGTCGAGTTCTTCGTCGCTCAAGATTTCGTCTTTAAGTATTTCCTTTGCCATAATATCAGCCTCCAAATTGTTTTCTGTAGCTTATACGTTTCAAATCCGATTTCGTTACACACTTTAGCAAAAAATTTTTCCGCAGTCAATAAAAAATGGGCTGAACTCCAATTTCGGAGCCAAGCCCTAATTTTTTTAAGCTATTTGGTCGGGAAGAAAAGATTTAGCGTTTTATCGTCGGAACGTTCGCCGAAATACGAGCCGA
>CAMNLS010000030.1 GCA_946543495.1 uncultured Selenomonadales bacterium
CCGACGCTCGATTTTCCCGTCACGAAGTCCGGAACAATTTTATTCTTTGGCAATATTATCGTCAAGGCACCTGGGCAAAACGCCTCGAACAATTTTCTTGCCTGCGAATTGATTTTTGCGACCTGCTCGACCATTTCTAGGCTTGCGACGTGCAAACTTAACGGTTTATCGCTCGGTCTGCCCTTCGCCGCGAATATTTTATTGCAAGCCGCGATATTTAAGCCGTCCGCGCCCAATCCGTAGACTGTTTCAGTCGGGAAGGCGACTATTTCCCCGCGCTTTATGAATTCAGCCGCTCGAAGCAAATTTTCTTCCGTTGGCTGTAAAATTTTTGTCTGCAAATTAATTCCTCCTTGCGAAATTAGATTATAACACAAAAAAACCCTCCGACATGCCGCCGAAGGGATTTTTTTATTGATTTGTGTTAAGAATCAGCGAATAATCTTTGTTCCGTTCTCTGCGTCGAAATTCTTCCAAAATTGCTCGCGGGTAATCGTGTTGCCCTGCTTGTCGGTGTAAATGTTGCCGTTGATAATGCCGCCTTTATCTTGGTAGCCCGCGTAGCCAAGTTCGTGCAGCTTATTTCTCACCGGAGACGAGCTGAGTGCTTGTTCTCCCGTCAAAAGTCCGCGTTTGTAGAGTTCGTCGCCGTCTTGATATGTTTCAATCCTTGTACCGCCCGCCACGCCGTCAAGTTCCTCATCGCTCAACATTTCGTCCTTCAAAATTTTTTCCTCTGCCATTTTTATCAACCTCCAAATTGCTTTCTGTACCTTATACGTTGAAAATCCGAGTTCGTTACAAGTTTAGCAAAAAAATTTTTTATGTCAATGCAATTCGCCTAATACTATTCGTTCAATCCCTGCCAAATCTTTTAAAATCGTCACGTCAGCGAAATTTGCTTGCTCAAAAAGCTTTTTGACTGCCGTCGCTTGATTTATTCCGATTTCGACTGCCAAAAGTCCGCCACTAACTAAAAATCTCGGTGCATCGCTTATTATTCGCCGATAAAATTTTAAACCATCCGCTCCGCCGTCTAAAGCAAGTTGCGGTTCGCGTTTTACTTCTTCTTGCAAAGATTTTAGGTCGTCAGTTGGTATGTAAGGCGGATTTGAGACGATTGCATTAAAAATTTTGCCTGTCAGCGGCTCAAATAGGTCTCCGCAATGAAATTCTATCCTATCTTCGACGTGAAACTTTTGTGCGTTGAATTTCGCGACTTCCAAAGCCGATTCCGATATGTCAACAGCGATTGCGTGAGCATTCTTGACGAACTTTAGGATTGAAATTGGAATTGCGCCCGACCCCGTTCCCAAATCTGCGAAAATTACTTCCCTATCGAGTCCGCGCAGATATTCTCCGACTAATTCGGTTAAAATTTCGGTTTCAGGGCGTGGGATAAGTACATTTTCATTGACTGCGAACTTTAAGCCGAAAAATTCCTTTGAACCTGTCAGATAGGCTACGGGAACACCTTCGAGCCGACGATTTATCAGCTCATTGAAACGCAAAATGGATTCGAGCGACAAAACTTTATCAAAATCGACGTAAAGAGATAATCGGCGGCAATTCAGGACGTGCGCGAGCAAAATTTCAGCGTCGAGGCGTGGATTATCGATTTGAGCGGCTGAAAATTTTTCCGACGCGGTTTTAAGGACTTCAAACACTGAAAAATTCATCTTGAACACCTCCGAAGGGATTTTAACAAAAAAAAATTGCCTGTGAAAGGCGATTGGAAAAAAAATCTATGATTTGGAGCTTGAAAACGGTTTTGGAAAGCGTTTTGGAGGGGCAAAGTTAAAATTCTACAGGTGTATAATTTTTTATCAGCGCGGTTTAGCGAAAATCATTCTGCCGGCAGCCGTTTGCAATGCGCTAGTGACTTCAACGGAAATTGTGCGGCTCAAGTAGCGGTGTCCGTTCTCGATAACAATCATCGTGCCGTCATCTAGGTACGCGACGCCTTGACCAGGCTCCTTTCCGTCTTTGACGACCTGAACTTTCATAGTTTCGCCCGGAATCACGACGGGTTTAACCGCATTTGACAGTTCATTAATATTCAAGACTTCGACGCCGCGCAGTTGAGCAACTTTATTTAAATTAAAGTCGTTCGTAATGATTTTTCCGCCGAGTTTTTGCGCCAAACGCACTAATTTTGAGTCAACGCCCTGAATATCATCGAAATCGACGTTCATAATCTCAACTTCCATGTTTGATTCGTCTTCGCGGATTTTTTGGAGAACATCAAGCCCGCGACGCCCGCGAACACGCCTTAAAGTGTCTGACGAATCGGCAATATATTGCAATTCTTCCAAAACGAACACGGGGATAAGCAAAGTACCTTCCAAAAAGCCCGTCTTACAAATATCGGCAATGCGCCCGTCAATTATTACGTTCGTATCCAATAATTTGTAATTTTTATTCTTATTTTCTTTAAGCTTGACTAAATTAACCTTAGTTTTTTCTAAAGGCGGCGTTTCAGTCGGTTTTTCCGCCACTTTAACTTCCTTAGCGGCTTTATCCGCCTCTCGACCGCGCAAAATGTCTTTTAAAACGTGCGGAATGAAGTCAAAACTGCCTGTGAGTTCTTTACGCTTTTTAATCGTGATTTTTACGCCTAAATAACCCAGAACCAAGCTAAAAATAATAGGAATATAATTTCCGACGATGGGAATGCGGGCAAATGCATTGCCTAGAAGATTTGCAATTATAAGTCCGATAGCCAAACCGACCGCTCCGGCGATAACATCGGTGATTGGCATTTTACTAAGCTGTTTTTCAACGAAAGAAGTAAATTTTCCAAGTTTCCCGATTAAAAACGGCGACACGAACCAACCGCCAAGCCCTCCAAGCATTGCGCCAACGAAAATACACACGAGACTTGCCAAAGTTAGTTCAAAAAAACCTGTTTCGATGCTAAAAAACTCCAAATTGATGAACCTGAGCAAAAAAGGGCTTATCTGCATTAATGCCGCGCCGCCGATGATTGCACATGTCAACGTAATGAAAAACTTTATTGCTTTATCAAGCATAAACCTCACCTCCTAAATGGTTTACGCAAGCCTAGCATATTTTTCTGAAATTTTACTGATTAGTATTCACGGGGAAGAGTTTTTTATCGTTATTTAGTAAATCTGCGACTCTTGCAACGATTTTTTCTGCCAAATCGGCTTTACTCATCTTAGAAAAGCTCTCGACGCTACCATTTCGCCAAATAATCGACGCAATATTGGTTGAAACTCCAAAGCCCGCGCCCTCAAGTGTCACATCATTGGCAACTATGAAGTCCAAGTTCTTTTCGACGAGCTTTTTATTGGCGTATTCCAAAATATTTTGAGTTTCAGCGGCGAAACCGACTAAGACTTGATTTTTTTTGATTGAACCGAGTTCGCGGAGTATGTCGGGATTTTTTACGAGTTCAAGCGTTAAATTCTCTGAATCCTTTTTAATTTTCTGCGCGGCGGGCGTTTTTACGCGATAATCGGCAACGGCGGCGGACATTATCACGCAATCAGTAGATTCAAAGCGTTTCAAGACCTCTTCGCGCATTTTCAAAGCAGATTCAACCTTAATAAACTCTTTTAAGCCGTTCGGCGGAGCAATTTCAGCTTTACCAGAGATTAAAACGACTTCCGCGCCGGAATTTAAAGCGGAACTGGCAATTTCGTAGCCCATGCGCCCGCTTGAACGATTTCCGATATATCGAACAGGGTCAATCGCCTCAACTGTGCCGCCTGCCGTCACTATAACCTTTTTCCCGCTCAAAATCTGTTCGGAAGTAAAAAATTTATCCACAACCGCATAAATCTCAACGGGTTCAGGCAAACGCCCTTTTCCGCTGGTTCCGCAAGCTAATTCGCCTATTGCGGGTTCTAAAATCTTCACGCCGCGCGCCTTAAGGATTCGTAAATTCTCTTGCGTCGCGGGATTTAGAAACATTTTGGTATTCATTGACGGCGCGATTAAAAGCGGCTTGTCAGAAGCTAAAATTGTGGTCGTCAACAAGTCGTCGGCTATTCCGTGCGCCGCTTTAGCCAAAAAATTCGCGGTAGCGGGCGCAATCAGGATTAAATCCGCGAAATCGGCAAGTGCAATATGCGCAACATGAAAATGCGCCGCATCGCCGAACATTTCGACGAACACGGCGTTTCCAGTTATCTCTTCAAAAGTTCTCGGCGATACAAATTCCGTCGCGGCAGCTGTCATCATCACTCGAACGTTTGCGCCGGATTTTTTCAGGCGGCTTGCGACTTCAACGACCTTATAAGCCGCAATCCCGCCCGTCACGCCGATTAATATATTTTTTTTGTCAAGCATAGCTCAATCCTTTATCGTGTAAGTGATTTTGCCCTCGTTAATCTCTTCCATAGCGTTTGTTACGTATTTATTTGCGCGATTCTCAACTCGGCAAGGTTTTCCGCTCAAAAGTTCGCGAGCACGCTTTGAAGCAAGCACAACAAGCGCGTAACGGCTATGAGTTTGCTTGAGCATCGAATCCGTCGAGGGATTTACCATACTAAGCACGTCTTCTTTGAGTTTCATTTAAAATCCCCCCTCAAAATTAAACTTATCGGCGTTTCGAGAGACTTTCAAACGTTCCGCAGTCAAAATCGCCTTAATTTGTTCCGCCGCGTTGTCAATCGTGTCATTCACGACGACATAATCATATTCAAGCCCGATTTTAATTTCAGCGACGGCATTTTTTAATCTGCGCGCTAAACTTTCGGGCGTTTCAGTACCGCGACCTTCGATACGGCGTTTAAGCTCCTTCAGACTCGGCGGTAATAGGAAAATATAGACGCCTTCGGGGCATTTCTTCTTGACGTTGAGCGCGCCTTGCACATCAATTTCCAAAATAATATCTTCGCCGCGATTCAGCCGCTCTTCAATCTTATTAAACGGCGTCCCGTAATAATTTCCGTAGACTTCAGCATACTCAAGGAATTTTTCTTCAGCAATCCACGCTTTGAACTCGTCGACGCTCAAGAAATAGTATTCCTTGCCGTCAACTTCACCTGGTCTCGGCTTTCTTGTAGTAGCGGAGATTGAGTAAGCGACTTGCGGCAAGTCCGCCAAGATTTTCTTACAGACTGTGCCTTTGCCCGTGCCGCTCGCGCCTGAAATTACTATCAACAGTCCGCGCATTAAAATTCGCCCTCGAATACTTTTTCAGCTGGTCCAGTCATGAAGATATGATTATTTTCGCGCCAATCGATTTGAAGTTCGCCGCCGTCAAGGATAACTGTCGACTTCTTGCCCGCTAAGCCGTTAAGGTTCGCCGCGACCGCCGTAGCACAAGTTCCCGTGCCGCAAGCCAAAGTTATTCCGCTACCACGCTCCCAAACTCTCATGCGCAATTTATCTTTGCCGATGACCTGTGCAAATTCGGTATTAGTCTTGCGCGGGAAAATCTTATGCGTTTCAAACTTCGGGCCGATGTGTTCCAAGTCAATCGTGTTAATGTCGTCGACGAAAACCACGCAATGCGGATTGCCCATGCTTACGCAAGTCATCTTGTAGGTCACGCCGTCGACTTCGATAGGCTCGCCAACTAATTTTTTAGAGCCGAAGCCGTCAACGGGGATTTTATCGGCATTAAAAATGGGTTCGCCCATGTCGACGGTAACTAAATCGTATTTCATGCTGACAGTAAGGACGCCCGCGCCGGTTTCGACGGTCAAATCGTCGTCGGAGAAGAATTTATCGCCCGTCAAAAGGTAGCGCGCAAAGCAACGAATGCCATTGCCGCACATTTCAGGCTCGGAGCCGTCCGCGTTGAAGATTCTCATACGCGTTGCCGCCTTAGTTGAATTCTGAACGTAAATTACGCCGTCCGCGCCAATGCCAAAATGTCTGTCGCACAGCTGACGAATTTTTTCCGGACTTTCAATCTCACTGCCTGCGCGGTCAATTATTATAAAATCGTTGCCGCAACCTTGCCACTTCTCAAATTTCTGCAAAACAATCATCCTCCTTTGATTCGCGCAGTATACTACTTTTTGACGCCCTTTGCAACTTTATTGTGCCTCTGCTATAATCGGCGCGATAATCTTTTAGGCGGTGATTGATATGAAAAAATTCATTGCGGCGTTGCATTGGGGGTGCGCTGATGCTTATCAGCTAATCGGCGACTGCTACGGCATGTTAGGCAACCTTGACGAGGCGGAAAAGTATTGGGAGCTTGCTAAAGACCCGCCAGCGTTCGGTTAATGGAGGAATTCTTTTGGAAGGACTCATCACAAAGATTGAAACGGGAAGCCTTGCCGAAGAGTTGGAGCTTGTGGCGGGCGATAAAATTTTGAGCGTCAACGGACGGACGCCGCTAGACATCATCGATTTAAGTTTCCTGCTTGCCGATGAGGAAATTGAATTGCTGATTGAACACGCGGACGGCGAACGGGAGCTTATTGAATTTGACAAAGACGCGGACGAGGAACTCGGCGCGGAATTTGAATCGGCGGTCTTTGATGGCGTGCGGCGTTGTAAGAATCATTGCGTGTTTTGTTTTGTCGATATGATTGCGCCGAATATGCGGAAAACGCTTTCCGTTAAGGACGATGATTATCGGCTATCGTTTTTGTTCGGGAACTTCATCACGCTAACGAACTTAACGGCACGAGACTTCCACCGCATAAAGAAATATCATCTGTCGCCGCTGTTCGTGTCAATCCACACAATGAATCCCGAACTGCGCGCTAAAATGTTGCGGACGAAACTCGGCGCGAACATTCAAGCGCAACTCGACGAACTGGAACGGGCTGGCGTCGAATATCACACGCAAGTTGTCTTGTGCAAGGATTTGAACGACGACGCGGAACTTGACTACACAATCGCGGAGGTGTTAAAGCGTCAACCGCACGCGCTGAGCTTGGCAATCGTTCCCGTTGGCGTCACGAGGCATCGCCGCGACCCGTTCCCGCTTAAGCAGTTTGATAAAGAGTCGGCGGCTAAAGTCATTGCGCAGGTTGAAGCGTTCCAAAGGAAAGCTCGCAAAGAGTTGGGGCGGACGTTCATTTATTTGGGCGACGAATTTTATTTCCTTGCTGAGAAAGATTTCCCGCCCGTTGAGTATTACGACGACTTCCCGCAGATTGAAAACGGTATCGGCATGACGCGCAACTTTATCGAAGAGTTCAACTCGGAAAAGTTTTCTGCCGATAAAAAAATCGTCGTGGACGTGATAAGTGGAACTTCCTTTGCTAAGGTCTTGAAACGATTAGTCGACGCGCCGAACGTTAGAATATTACCCGTCGTGAATAAATTCTTTGGCGAGCGCGTCAACGTGTCGGGCTTGCTTACGGGCGGCGACATAATCGAAGCGTTGAAGTCATCGGACAGGCAACGCGACTTGATATTGATACCAGCGACGGCACTGCGGGCGGGCGAAGAAGTCTTCTTGGACGACGTGACACTTGCCGAGCTTAGGCAAACATTCGCGCCCGCGCAGGTCTTGCCGATTCACGACGGCTTTGAGTTCAGAAAAGCTTTGGAAGGATTGATTATATGAGTAAACCGATAGTGGCGATTGTCGGGCGTCCGAACGTCGGCAAGTCCACGTTGTTTAATCAGATTGGCAAGAAGAAACTGTCAATTGTTGACGACATGGCGGGCGTCACACGTGATAGAATTTACATGGACGCGACGTGGCTTGACCGCGAATTCACGTTGATTGACACGGGCGGCATTGAGATTAAGTCCGCCGATAAAATCTTAACGGAGATTCGCACGCAAGCAAAGATAGCCGTCGAAGAGGCGGACGCGATTATATTTGTTGTTGACGGGCGGGCGGGCTTGACTGCTGACGATGAGGACGTTGCCAAATTTTTGCGCGGAGCCTCAAAGCCGATTGTCCTTGCCGTCAACAAGGTCGACACGCCGCAACTTAACAATGAGCTTTATGAGTTCTATAACTTAGGCTTAGGCGAGCCGATTGGCATTTCAGCAAGCAACGCGCTGAACTTGGGCGACCTCATCGACGCCGTGATAAAAACTTTTCCAGAGGCTAAAGACGAGCCGCACGACGCAGACGAGATACGCATTGCGGTTATCGGGCGTCCGAACGTGGGCAAGTCGTCATTGGTTAATAAAATGCTCGGCGAAGAACGCGTTATTGTAAGCGACATGCCCGGCACCACTCGCGACGCTATCGACACGCACTTTCTAAGCGACGGCACAAAGTTTACGCTGATTGATACGGCGGGCATGAGGCGCAAGTCGAAGATTGAAGAGCCGGTCGAACGTTACAGCGTGATTCGTTCGTTGAGGGCGATTGACCGCGCAGACGTTGTGTTGATGTTGATTGAAGCTCCCGTCGGCGTCACGGAGCAGGATAAAAAGATTGCCGGCTACGCTCACGATTCCGGCAAGGGCTGTGTTATCGTCGTCAACAAGTGGGACATTTTCCCGAACAAGCACGACCGTTCAACCAATCGATTCACCGACGAGCTTAGACAACGTTTAGGCTTTCTGCAGTATGCGCCGGTAGTTTATATCAGTGCTTTGACAGGGCAACGCGTCGACCGCGTGACGGAGCTTGTTAAGTTCGTGGCGGAGCAACAATCAATGCGAATTCAAACGAGCGTCCTTAACGAACTGATTCGCGATGCCGTTGCCGTCAATCCGCCGCCGTCGAAGAAGGGCAAGTCCGCAAAGATTTTCTTCGTTACGCAAGCTGACATTTGCCCGCCGCGTTTTATAGTCTTCGTCAACGAACCGGAACTTTTGCACTTCTCCTATCTGCGCTTCATTGAAAACCGACTGCGCGACAGTTTCGGCTTCGAGGGCACGCCGCTTAAGTTTATCATAAGGAAACACAATCAAAAGGACGACGAGCATACTGCAAGCTAGATTATAAGATAGAAAGATGATTAGATAGATAGATAGAAAGTGGATAGCTTTTCATCTTTTAATCTTCTAATCTTTTAATTTCACTAAATAGAAAGGTACCCTATGAGCGTCATCGAAAAGCTTAAACGCCGAATCAATGGTTTTGAAATATCTACGAAGATAACTTTAAGTTATACCGCATGCTTTATGATTTTGCTTGTCGTGATGAATTTTGCAATGTGGCTCGGCGTGATGACTGCGCTTTACAATCCCGCCGAAAGAACAATCCTTTACAGCATGGAACAGATAAGCAAAGTCCTGAACGAGTTGGAAGAGCATTACGACACTTATAATCCCAACGCCTTTCGCGGCGCATTAGTGGCGGGCGTCGGCTTGCGTGTGGTTGACGAGCACGGAAAAGTTTTCATCGACACCGACGAAAAGTACACGTCGATTGAGAAGTTCAACAAGGGGATTCTTAAAGATCCGCCGCTTGCCGCCAACGAGGCTTTTGACATTGCCCGCGTTGGTTCCGCATTGATTTATCGTAAGGAAATGGAATATACACACGACGGCGAGACGATGACGCTTTACTTCTTCCGAACAATAACTTCCGAACTGACACTCTTTGATAAATTTGAGAAGCTTTTACTGTCTTTAGATGTCTTCGGGCTTTTGTTGGCAATGGGCGTTGGTTACATGGTGAGCCGCAGAATTTTGAAGCCGATAAAGACCATGAACGAATTGGCGCGGGAAATTGCCTTCGAGCAAATGAGCGGACGAATTCCAATCGGCACGGCGAACGACGAACTTAACGAGCTGGCAAAGACGTTAAATAAGATGCTTGACCGATTGCAGGGTGGCATTAATAAACAGCAGAAATTTGTTTCCGACGCGTCGCACGAGCTTAGAACGCCCGCCGCCGTCATCAAGGGCTACATTGATTTTATCGAGACCTACGGCACAGCCGACGAGGATTTACTCAAGGAGAACTTGAAAGTCATCGGCTCCGAGGCGCAGAATATGCAAGCTCTGTTGGAAAATCTCCTCTTCCTCTCACGCACCGACCAACACCGGCAGAAGCTTAACAAAAAAGTTCTGGACTTAGATGACATTGTCGGCGACGTGATGAGCAAGATGAGAACCGTAGTTAAGACGCATAAAGTTGAACTTACAAAGAACACGCCCGCGAAGATTTTCGGCGATGAAACGACGATTCGCCAGATGCTTAGAATCTTTTTGGATAACGCGGTTAAGTACACGCCCGAAGGCGGCGCGATTAGTGTTTCGTCAACGGTTGACGGCGATAAAATTTTGTTGAGCATATCTGATTCGGGGATTGGTATCGCGCCGGAGAATCAAGCGAAGATTTTCGACCGCTTTTTCCGCATTGACAGCGAAGACCTAGTCAGCGAGGCGAACGGGAGCGGCTTGGGCTTGTCGATTGCCAAATGGATTGCTGATAGCCACGAGATTAAAATTTCCGTCGCCA
>CAMNLS010000031.1 GCA_946543495.1 uncultured Selenomonadales bacterium
ACGCGGGCAATTCGTTCGCTTGATCGCCCCGATGCAAAAGTTTTGCCGATAATCGCGTTAAGTGCCAACAGCCGCGACGAAGATAAACGCATGAGCCTTGAAAGCGGCATGAACTATCACATTTCCAAACCGTTTGATGTGGTGCAACTTATTGACTCCGTCAACAAATACATTGCCGCACGTAAAAGCTTATAAAAAATAGCCTCGCATATTGCGAGGCTATTTTAATTTCTTCACGAACCGAATCATTTTATCGACTGCAATTCCCAATGAAAGCCGAATTCATCTTTCAACTGCTTCTTTGTGATGTCTGTTAGAGTTAATTTCCTTCGCCCTTGATACATTTGTTCGATGTCTCTATGATTAACCAAAATAGCGTGAGCAAGATCGTACCTAAAATATATAAAAGCTACTACTGTCTTATTTTGTTGGAACATATCCTCGGAAAATTTAACTCCATTTCTTTCAAGGAAGTTCTCCAACTTATCTTTAAATAAGTGGTGATCAAAACTTTCTATGCTTATGCACGGTATTTCTTTAGCAAATGAAGATTTCAATATTAATGATTGCAAGATGCCGAGATGTCCTTTTCCATTCCACAAAGCCCAGCGGTCATATAATTCCCCACAGCTGTATTCATATCCCTTGCAGTAGCCGTATCCCAATATGTTGTTGCATTCAGCAACTTTAGACTGTGTATCTGCGACGGCGTCCTTGTATATAAAATCATCGAAATCCATTCTTGACGTGATGACGAAGTCATATTCTTTTGTTGCGTTATCGATTAAAGAAGCACATTCGCTATTCAAATTAGGTGAGAACAAATAAGAACGACCAATATTTTTCATAAATTTAAGTGGTAGCGTAGTGAAATTTCTTAATGTCGAGAAGATGAACTCATATTTTGGATCATCAAAGAATTTGACATTTAAAACGAAAACCAACTCAAAGTTTTTGTTCGTTTGATTTTCCAGCGAACTCAACATATTTTTAGCCAAAGGTAATTGTTTTAATAAGAAATCAACGTTGTAAATGTCATGCGGATATTTGGTATCTTCAAAAGAATAAAATCTCGTAAAGATAAAATGCTTTATAGCCTTATCCGACATCTCTTTACCTCCTTAAGTGGCTTGACAACCGTTACAACATCACAATATAAATACACACACAGATAAACAATAAAATTTTGAATATTTTATATGTATGTATATTTATTGTCAAGGTTTGCTATAAAAATTTTCATGCGGTCGCTTGAAAAAAATTTTTTGTACAAAATTGACAAACTGTGATATTATACAAAAACTTATACGGTTACTTACACCACTTGAAGATTTATAAAAAGGAGATTGTAAAATGGAAATCAAAAAGGAACAAAACGGTAGTGCATTGACTATTCATGTTATTGGAAGACTTGATGCGGGCTCCGCGCCGGAACTGTCTAAGGAATTGACGACTGCCCTTGACGGCGTAACGGATTTAACGTTCGATTTTGCTGAGCTTAAGTACATTGCTTCGGCAGGCTTAAGAGTCTTGCTCGTCGCTCAAAAACGCATGAACAAGCAAGGCTCAATGAAGCTTATCAACGTCAGCGAAGCAGTTATGGAAGTTTTGGATATGACGGGCTTTGCAAGCTTGATGACGATTGCTTGACGGAGAATTCTAATGGAAAAGATTACGGTTGAAGCGGTAATAGAAAATCTTCAAACAGTTATCGACTTCGCGACAGAACACCTAGAAGAACGCGATTGCCCGATGAAAGTCCTGATGCAGACGGAACTTGTCATTGAGGAAATCTTTGTCAACATTGCCAGCTACGCTTATAATCCTGAAACGGGCGCGGCGACTTTTTGTATAGAGTTTGAAGAAAATCCTTCTGCCGTGTTGATGACTTTCATTGACAGCGGCAAGCCTTATAATCCGCTGGAAAAACTTGACCCCGATACGACCCTCGACATTGACGAGCGCGACATTGGCGGCTTAGGAATTTTTCTTGTCAAAAAAAATGTTGATGAGCTCGCTTATGAATACACCGACGGAAAAAATATCTTACATATGAAAAAGTTCTTCTGAGGTTGTCCCAATGAAATGGAACATACAAAAAAGACTGCTCGTCCTTGTCTTGGCTGCGGGGATATTGTCATTCTTGACTTTGAGCGGTCTTTCTTTTTACGGCTTATATGCTGTGCATAACGAAATGAAGGAAATGGGCGACGAAGTCGGCAAGGCTGGAGCGAAATTCACAGAAAACCTAGTCACGTATCAACTTAAGAAGACGTTAGAAGAATTAGCTAAGGCACGTGCAGGTTTCATTGAGCAAAGGCTCGGAGGTTTTCGCTCCAACATAGAAATTTTGTCACGAACAATGACCCGAATCGCCTCCGACCCCGACGATTACAAGCCTATTAAACTTATCAATCCCCAATTCGAGCCGGTTTATAACACGCAAACTTATATGACTTACGGTCCCGATATTAAGCGCGATGGATTGACGCCCGAAACTGAACACGAATTGGCAATAGCAGGAAATATTCGCGTATTGCTTGAGTCGCTTGAGCGTATGTTTATGGAATATCCGTCTTCGGTCTATATCGGCACTAAGCACGGCTGTTTCATTTGTTGTCCTTCCTTCCCCGATAAGCCTAACGAGCCAAAGCCTTTTGCAGAGAGCGAGTTTTTTGACTATGACCCACGAGAGCGTCCTTGGTATAAGCAAGCCATCGCGGCAAACGCTCCTGTCTTCTTCGAGCTGGATTCGCATACCAATCTAGGCAAATATCAAAGGTTTGGTTGCTCCGCGCCCTACTACGACCGCTACGGCGTAGCGGGTGTCGTCGGATTGGACGTGCCCAACGTAGATATTTACAAGGCGATTAATGAAACAGCTATCGGCTCGGACGGCTTCAGCTTTGTTTTGAATAAAAATGGCAGAGTAATCTTTTCTTCACGCACAGAAGGCGAGTTAGTTGCTAAAGCGAACGGCGAAGATATGCGCACTTCTTCTAAAAGACGATTTGCCCGCGCCGCCAGTAAAATGACACGCGGCGAAAGCGGAATTATGCCCGTGACAGTCGACGGCGAAGAGTATTTCCTTGCCTTTGCACCTATGAAATATACTGGCTGGAGTTTCGGCACGCTGACTTTGCGTAAAGATATTGACGTTGCTGTTGATAAGAGTCGCGAATATTTTATCACGCAAGTTCAAGGCTTCAGCTCCCGACTGCAAGATAGATATTTTATCATGACGTTTATTTCCTCACTGTTAGTCATAGGTTTGCTTTACCTTCTGTTCATAGCAAGCAATAAAGTTTCGGCTATGTTTGTCAAACCGATTCATGAGCTATCCGACGGCGTGCGCGAAATTGCAAGCGGCAATCTTGATAAAAAGCTTGATATACATACCGGCGACGAGATTGAACACCTTGCTACTTGCTTTAATGCCATGACTGATGAGCTAAAAGCTCACATGGCGAACTTGACGAAAGTCACGGCGGAAAAGGAACGCATTGCCACAGAGCTTGACGTTGCCACGGAGATTCAAAGCGGCATGTTGCCCAAGGACTTCCCTGTTCATGAGAACTTTGAACTACTAGCAACGATGAAGCCGGCAAAAGAGGTCGGCGGCGATTTCTACGACTACTACTTTATTGACGAAACCCACCTGGCGATAACGGTCGCTGACGTTTCGGGCAAGGGCATACCTGCCGCGCTGTTCATGGTCATTGCTAAGACTGTGCTTAAAAATTTTACGATGTCAATGCACAATCGCGAAGGATTAGCAGAAGTCGTAGCCGCCTCCAATGATAAGCTGTGCGCTAACAACGAAGCGATGATGTTTGTTACTGCCTTCGTCGGCGTGCTTGACTTGCAGACGGGCGAATTTGTTTTTGTCAACGCGGGGCACAATCCGCCAGTCGTCTATCACGCGGAAGAAAATCATTGCGACTTCCTCGACGTGAAGAAAAATTTCGTGCTCGGTCCAATGGATGAAATTCCCTTCGCCGAACAAAAAATTTTACTCAAGCCCGGCGATTTACTCTTCCTCTACACAGACGGCGTAACCGAAGCTTTGAACGTCAATGACGAAGAGTATTTGCCCGACCGCTTGATTGACTTCATGAACTCGACGGATTGCACAGCGAACTTGGAAACGTTACTTGAAAATGTTCGCGGCGATTTATCAAAGCACGTGGGCGAGGCTGAACAATCCGACGATATTACAATGTTTGCGCTGAGGTTTAATCGATGAAGCTTAACATTCACAAAAAAGTTTTGATCCTGGTCTTGAGCGCGGGGCTAGTAACCTTCCTTGTTCTAGGCTTGTTCTCTTATTATGGGCGCAGTGTCGTTAGAAACGATATGATTGATATGAGCATTGAACTTGGCGAGAAAAGCGCGAAGTATGCTGACTACTTATTGATTGAACACCTGGAAGAGAGTATCGGGGAGCTAGCCGAAGCCAAAGCACAATTCATTGATAGGGAAATGTCAATCGCGCGTGACGATGCCAGAATTTTAGCAAACGCGATGACTCATATAATGACGCACCCCGAAGATTTTCCGCCAAGAACGCTTTCCGACCCGCGAACAGATTCTGTTAAGCAGGGCGAGCCTTATTGGATTTATGCTCCAGATATTCGCGACAACATCACGCCCGAAATTAAAAACGAACATATGCTTGCCTCCAACATCAAAGACATATTGTCCGATTTACTTAAAGGTTACGATGGCTATAATGCGACTGCTTTTGTCGCTGGGGAAAAGGGATGGTACATTTGCGCAAGGCTCGTCCTTGATGAAAACGGCAACACCAATTTTGATGACACGATTTCCTTTTCTCACGAGCGTATTTACGAATTCGACCCGCGCAAGCGTCCTTGGTATGTCAAAGCTAAGGCTGCCAATGCTCCTGTAATACTCTCCGAACTTTATCGCACTATTGAGCAGACAGGCAAAAACAGTTACGAGCAAATCGGCGCGGCGGCTCCCTTCTATGACGCGGCGGGCAATTTGATTGGCGTTGCGGGCGTGGATGCCTCAAACACAGACATTTACGATTTTATTAATAAGGAAAGCGTGTTCAATCGCGGCATCAATTTTGTTATGAACGAACATGGCGAAATTATTTTCTCATCACAGGCTAAGGGTATTCTTGCCGTCAATGAGGTTGATGACTTACGCGACACTTATCTTTCGGAAATTGCAGAACGCATGATAAAAGGCGAGCAAGATGTCGTTCCCGTCAAATTAAATAGCGAGAATTATTACTTTGCTTTTTCCCCGATGCCAGAGAGTAATTGTAGTTTCGGAATGCTCATTTCGGAAAATGAAATTCTAACTGCGACTTCAGGCACCGGCGCATACTTCTTACAACAAGTCGCCAACATGCAAAGAAAAATGCGCGAAGAACATTCTTTCTTAAACGACCTCGCCTTATTTGTTTCCTTAACGTTGATGGTCATTCTGTTCTTGATGAGTACAAATCTTTCTAATCGATTTGTCAAGCCGATTCATGAGCTATCCGACGGTGTGCGCGAAATCGCAAGCGGCAACCTCGATAAAAAGCTTGATATACATACTGGCGACGAGATTGAACACCTTGCTACTTGCTTTAATGTAATGACCGACGAGCTTAAGATTTACATAGCGAACTTGACAAAAGCCACGGCGGAGAAGGAACGCATTGCCACCGAGCTTAATGTTGCCACGGAGATTCAAAGCGGCATGTTGCCTAAGGATTTCCCTGTTCGTGAGGACTTTGAACTATTCGCGACGATGAAGCCGGCTAAGGAAGTCGGCGGCGATTTCTATGACTTCTACTTCCTTGACGAAACACACCTAGCGATAACGGTCGCTGACGTTTCGGGCAAGGGCATACCCGCCGCATTGTTCATGGTTATTGCTAAAACTGTCTTGAACAACTTCGCTGAGAGTTTCTATAAGCAAAACGGATTGGCTCCTGTAGTCACCGCCGCCAATGAACAACTCTGCGCCAATAACGAAGCAATGATGTTCGTTACTGCCTTCGTTGGCGTGCTTGACTTGCAGTCGGGCGAATTTGTTTTTGTCAACGCGGGGCACAATCCGCCAGTTGTCTATCACGCGGAAGAAAATCATTGCGACTTCCTCGACGTGAAGAAAAATTTCGTGCTCGGTCCAATGGTTGGAATTCCCTTCGCCGAACAAAAAATTTCACTCAAGCCCGGCGATTTACTCTTCCTCTACACAGACGGTGTAACCGAAGCTTTGAACGTCAATGACGAAGAGTATTTGCCCGACCGTTTGATTGACTTCATGAACTCGACGGATTGCACAGCGAACTTAGAAACGTTACTTGAAAATGTTCGCGACGATTTATCAAAGCACGTGGGCGAAGCTGAACAATCCGATGATATTACAATGTTTGCTCTGAGGTTTAAAGGTTGAAGCTTAATTCATAATAGGGGGGTTGCTTATGGCAATGCTTGAGGTCAAAGACATTAATGTTTACTACGGAGCGATTCACGCGATAAAGGGCATAAGTCTTGCCGTTGAAGAAGGCGAGATTGTCACGCTGATTGGCGCGAACGGCGCGGGCAAGTCGACGACGCTTAGAACAATTTCGGGACTGCTTAAGCCTAAGTCGGGCGAGATAAACTTTCTCGGCAAAAATATCGCGGGAATGCCGGCGCATAAAATCGTTCGCGAAGGAATATCGCAAGTGCCCGAAGGGCGGCGAATCTTTGCGGAAATGACAGTTCAAGAAAATTTGGAGCTGGGAGCCTTCACGCGCACAGACAAGGACGAGATACAAAAGGATTTTAAAGTTGTCTTCGGACGTTTCCCGCGCCTTGAGGAACGTCGCCTTCAACAGGCTGGCACCCTCTCCGGCGGCGAACAACAAATGCTTGCTATGGGGCGTGCGCTTATGAGTCGCCCGAAACTTTTGCTCCTTGATGAACCCAGCATGGGACTTGCGCCGCTCTTGATTCGTGAAATTTTTTCAATAATCGTCGACATCAACAAGACAGGCACAACCGTTTTACTCGTCGAGCAAAATGCAAATATGGCGTTGTCGATTGCTAATCGCGCTTACGTTCTGGAGACGGGGCGAATCACGATTTCCGGCGACGCAAAGGAATTGGCAGCAAGTGAAGACATTCGCAAGGCTTACCTTGGAGGATGATTTCCTATGGATAATATTCAAAAGATTAACGAACTGCGGCGCGGCTTGAATGAACTACGCGAGCTTGGCACGCTCCTTAAAAGAGATTGGATTGAGATTGGAAACGCCATCGAACACGAACGCTTTGCACCCGCCGAAAGGCTTAAAGCTTGGGGCGATCATACACTGGCGTTGATAAAAAAATTCGCCGATTGCTTTGGAGCATACGCGGAACTTTTCAAGGAGCCGTTGCCCGATAAATTTTCCGACGTTGAAAAACTTTTGGACGCGGAAGAAAACAGAATCCGCACGGCGAACATTTCGTTGCAGGCAGAAAAATTTTTGCACTTCGACGCCAAAAGTTCTGCCGTGAAAAAAGTTCTGCAAGAACATCAAAGCAACTTAGATAAACTGCTTGCACGCAAGAGGCAAAACACGCGATTAAAGACAGCGGTTGAAGTCTACGCTAAATTCGTCGACGCAACGGAAGAAGCGGACATAGGCAAAAAGTTTTCGGCGGGCACGGAGCTTAGAAATTTTTTCGGCGATGATTTTATCGGTCGTACGCTTTTCGGCGGCGAATTGATTACTGGAACAGTCGAGCCTGAAGCAAAAGAAATAAGCCAAGTCGTCGAAGAGGCACCGCCGCCGGTAAAAGTAAAAAGACGCGGAAGACCACCTAAAGTTGCCAAGACTGAAGCACCGCCGCCGCCCAAAAAAGACCTCACAGAAATTCTTAGTGGCGCATTGCTTAAGGAAGAAGACTTCGCGACGTGGGAAGAACAGTTTGTCATTGAAAAATACGAACACACCAGAGACTTCTCCGCCGTCCGTTTCAGGCGCGACTTTAAAAATTCCGAGATGCTTAAGCCGCTCTTGTCCTATGTTTCAGTGCACGGAATGTTGGCGTGGCCGTCGTTCTGCCCAAAGAGAATGCCTAAGGACATAATGGAGAGCATGGCTCAAATCTTGCTCAACAAAGGTTACCTTCAAAAGTATTCGTTCGGGAAGTATGACAACTTCTACGGCTTGACGAGAAATTTTTTCGAGTTCGTTAAGAGCGACAACGGCAGAAGGTTTATCAACGTCAAGCGTACGCGGGCTGAACTTGAAAGTGCTTTCTTTAGTGCGGATAAAGCGAAGTCTGCCTTAGTGCGGGCGATTTATATTTATCTGTATAAGGTTGAGCTTGTGCACGGCAATTCTTTCTTCGACTTTGAATTTGCGCCGATGGCATTTCGCGCGGACTTCATCGGCAATGAGAAGCATGATTTATTACTCGGCTGCTTTTGGAACACTGCGGACGAGGGCGAGAAATTTTTAAAACGCTTGCGGCTTTACTTCAGGACGTTTAAGAAAATTCATCGCCTGTTCATCGTGGGGCTTAGTCTTCAACACGCCGCGAAAATGTTTGACGCGCTCAAAGAAATTTTTGGCGACGACTTCCCGAAGGTCACCGACTATTATCTTTACAACTTCGACGAGCTTGAATTCTATCGCAAGGACACAATGGAAAAAATTTCTCCGTTTGATATTTGGAACACGCCTGCGCCGCCGCCACCAGATGACGAGCCTAAGCTTGAAGAAATCGTCGACGGCGAACACGAAGAAGAGCTTGACGAAGTTCCCGCCGTGCAAAAGTCCGAAGCTCCGCCCTTAGACATGACGGTTAAGGAAAAAGTTTTGAGCGACGTTAAAGCGTTGCTCTTGAATAAAAAGTTTTACTGCGCGACGGCTTACCTTAAGGCGCAGAGTTTGACGCTTGAGGCAGTCAAGCCGCTTTATCGTCAACTTGCCTTTGCACTTGATGACCCGCTCATTAATGAAGGCTACAGTGCCGCCGCGGTATCAAGTTTGGCTTTGCAGGACGACGACGACTTCAACGAAGCTTTAATAACCGCTGCCGCCCTTCGTGCACTCTTTTACAGTGATTTCGGCGTTGATTATGGCGTTCCCGCTCTGCAGGCTCTTACAAAAAGTTTCGGGCTTATCAAGTCCAATTCGCCGCTTAACGAACTGATTGACGAGCTTAAAACCTTTAAGACGGAACAGCGCAAGGGCATTGACCTGTACGCCGATTATCAGACTAAAGACAGACTCGCCGCCGAAGATAATCTTGCCAAAGTCATTCGCGACGCTGAAGAGTATTACACGCGCTACTTTGAAGGCAAGCTCACTGACCGCGCTAACAACGAAACTTTTATCCGCATGGAACAAAATCTCTTTTCGCGCAACGGCGACTTAGCTCAAATCTTCTCGGCGATAAAGGACAAGGAAGAGGCGCGGTCGGTTGGCACGCTTAACTTTATAAAAGAGTTCTTAACGAAGACCTTCATCAAGAAGAACGCGAACTTTGACAGGCTCAACATCGACGACGAGAAATTTAATCAGTTCATCGACGACAAGTGGGACGAGGCTTGCGGCAAAAAGAATCCCGGCAAGCTGATAAGTCGTTTGCGCAATAACATCACGAAGAATTTGGAACGAGCTATCGAGATAATGTGCGCGTGGGTTAATTGCGCCGAAGTGCTCTGCGCGGGCGGCGAGGACGACGGTAGTGTCGAATACAAAAAGATTCGTGCGCGGCTCCTTTCGCATATTCAAACGGCGCGCAAGGCTTTAAAAGATGATGCTGGCTCGGTCGTCGTTGCCAAGACGTTGGAAGAACTTTCTGCACGGCTTGACGGTTCTTATGACAGGCACAGCCGCAAATATTTTTACGTGAACTTTCTGCGCGGCGATAAGGTTGCACTTGATGAAAATTATCTGCCGCAGTTCGACTTGAACATTTCAGACGGCACAAGCGAACACGTACCCGAACAGATTAATAAGCATGCGTCGTTGAAGTTGCCGAGCTTTAAAGAACGCATCGAACAAATCTTCGAAGCGGGCGGCGATGACTTCGGCTCCGCACAGTTGATTGACGATTACCTCACAGCAACGGGCGACGCGTCTTTTATCGAGAAGAAAGAATACGACGTGGCGAAGTGCATAAAGAGCACCGCGAAGGATGCGCCGCGTCACTTGGAAAACTTTATCGGCGGCTTGGAGCTGGCGCAGAGCTACGGACAGTTTGACACGTTGCCCGAAGGCGAGAAGGAAAAAATTCTTCAACTCGTCGATAACTGCTACAAGTACGC
>CAMNLS010000032.1 GCA_946543495.1 uncultured Selenomonadales bacterium
ATTCGCGACATGGCGACGATTATGGAAGTGCTCGCCGATTACGCCCGCGCCACCAAAGACCCGGAGATTTTAACGGAATACGTTCGTCACGCTATGGGCAGACAGATTACGCATCAAGTCGTTCAAGGCGGCAATACGTTGCCTTGTATCACGCTCGACCCCGCGTTGGAAAATCGGATTGTCGGCGGCATTCAACGCACAGATCATGGCTCATACGTCAGCCTTGACCCGGATTCAATGCGGCGGTTGATTAATTCCGTCACCAATGAAGTTGAAAAGCTCGCCAATCAAGGTTACCCCGCTATCGTGTTGACAAGTCCCGCCGTTCGTCTTTACTTCCGCAAGCTCGTCGAACGTTCGGTTCAAGGTCTCACGATTGTTTCACACGCCGAGATTGATCAGTCGGTTGAAATTCAAATCATCGGCGTCATCAGAATCTAAAACAAAAAAATTAACCTCCGCAACCTGCGCGGAGGTTTTTTATTGCCACGAAGAGTTTATTGCTTTTTGAACTTGGAACCGCTGATTTTGTACGTATCGTCGTTGATGTGGAAGGTCGTCGCTGTAAAATCTTTAAACGTAACGGAGCCTTCATCAAATTTGAGGGTGACGGCTTGATTTTTGTAAGTCGCTGTAAAGTCGATAGTATCAAGCGTTAAAGTATCGTTCTTATCGAAGCCGTAAATAACATCGTTGCCACCGCCGCTTGAATAAATAAAAGTATCAGCTCCTACGTCACCCCACAACGAATCATTGCCCGCGCCGCCAATCAAAGTATCGTTTCCTTTGCCGCCATAGAGTTTATCGGCTCCTGCACCGCCATAAAGCTTATCCGTACCTGCGCCGCCGTTCAAAGTGTCATCGCCTGCGCCGCCATAAAGTACATCATTGCCTGAATTGCCGAGAATCGAATCGTTGCCGCCTTGCCCATAAAGAGTATCAGCCTTTGAACCGCCTAAAATCACGTTGTCGAGCTTGTTGCCGTAAATTTTAATTGCCTTCGTGCGTTTTGAGGCGTCCGCAGTTCCGACATCAGCGGTGAGCGTTACGGGTGAAGTTGTCTTGTTATTAATGGTTAAAGTCGTCGCACTACTGACTACCGTCTCAAATGCCTTGCCCTTAGCGTTAATCATGTTGAGCGTTTTATTTGCGCCGTCTTTAACAGTCAAAGTGTTCTTGCCGATTGTGAAGACGACATCATCGCCGCTAAGCTTTGTATTGGAAATCGCCGCGCCGATTGAAATTCTATCGCCCGCCGCGTAATCTTTGATGACATCGTTGCCCGCGCTGTAAATGAATACATCGTCGCCTTTTCCGCCGGTTAAAGTGTCGTTACCCTTGCCGCCCCAAAGCGAATCATTTCCTGCTCCACCATTTATTGAATCGTTGCCACTACCGCCGACGATTGAATTGTTCAGCTTGTTGCCGATGATCGTTATGCCCTTCTTGAGAGCCGACGCCTTGACAGTCTTAACGGTGCTTTCAAAGTCCGCGAGGTCAAGAGTTTTCTCCTCAAAGTCCGTCGTCACCGTCAAAATAGTTTTCTTTGTATTGTAAGAGACGCCGTCGGGCATTCCGTCCGAATAATTTTTGGCAAGATAACGAAGGCGAGCGTAACCTGGGGCAGCATAATCGCCTGTCGTAAAACTATTATAATTTGTCGAAGCGTCATCATAGCCGCCTACTATTCCACACAGACCTCCGGAAATATCATCGGGTAATTCATAGAAGTAGGGAATATTTGCCTTTAAAACTATCTCTGTCATAGCTTGCAAGATAAGCCTGTCAAGGTAAGAAGTTCCACTGGAATAAATGCCTTTACTTGTAGGAATTTCGCCATTTAAATCGTTTTCTGTAATGTTGAAGATATAACCGGCGTTAATTGACAATGTAGCACTTGAAGCAAGTCCCAAATCATAATCAAAAGATACTTCCACTTCATCGTAATGCCAATTGTAATCATCGACAACGAATACCAGATTTATCTCGTTAATGGAGGATCTGCCATCCGTTAAATTGATGCCGAGAGATTCGTTTATAAGGTCGAGAGATTCGGGTATCCACCAATTATAAAGCGCACGCACGACGAGTCGTTGCTTTTCGAGATATTTATCCATATTGTTATTAAAAGATGAACCATCGTAGCGATAATTGTTCGAATAAGTGACATTGACTTTTAAGCCGTTCTTTGTGAAGGAGTTGTATTGGGCATTGGTGAGTTTTGTAGCCTTTGAGCTTTCGGGAATGATAGATTCGGCGGTCTTGGTAGTTTTGCCGCCCGCGTCGGAGCCGGTAATTGCGCCGGTATCTTTGTTATTTATACGCACGCCGCAAACTTGTTCTAAAAAATCCTGATTTGAATAGTTGCTCTGTGCGTCTTCAAATTCTTGCCTAAACCTATAATAAGATCCGTATTCGCCATAGTCGTTGTATTCTCCGTGCACGCCTACAGCTGCCAAAGCCTCATTTACAGCTTCTTCGCCAGTTTTTTTTGTCTCGACGAGTGTTTTGACAAATTTCTTGATGATTCCAACGGGTGTCGACATAAAATCATCTCCTTATAAAATTTTTTTGATACCTAATAGCATTATAGCTAAGCTGAAAAAGTTTTTGGTGTCCTGTTGGCTAACTGTGAAAAAAAAGCCCGCCACGTCGACGGGAGGAAAAATTTTTTTAACGCTATCAATTTTTAAGGAACGGGAATTCTTTGGCTACATCAACAATCGTATCTTTAATATGCGGGTGCGGCAAGCCGAAATCGAGCTTGTAATACTCCAGCGAATCAATTTTAAGCAGTTCATCTTCGGGCGTGAAGATAACTTTCTGGGAAGTGCGTTTAGGATAAATTCTCGCCGAAAGAACTTCTGCGCCGTCGTTAATGAAAACTTCGATGCTTGAGCGGTCGATAAAGATATGGAGCTTAAGCTTTTCAACTGGGTCGATTTGAATTTCGCGAACGGAATGGAAATTAATCGGCTCGCCGGCTTTAGTGCGGTCAAGTTTAAACGTGCCATTTGAATTGTAAGTCAAAAGGGTTTGCTCAAGTTCGGAGGCACGCAAGGCGATTGAGAATTTTTTTGACTTTGCGGCGTCGATATTCAGGATAAGCTCGTAAGCCTCGCCCGCGACGCCCTCAAACGTCGTCGCCTCATCAATCACAACGTTTCCAAGGGTTATCGGCTTCCATTTGCGGAGCTTTTCGAGTTCTTTAACGGGTGTGGAGACAATTTTTCCGTTTTTAACGTGAAGTTCACGCGGAATCGTCATCATTCCCGCCCAACCGTCTCTCGTCTCGTGCATGTCGACATTCCACATATCCAACCAGCCGATAATAACCGCTCTGCCGTCGGGAGTCATCATAACTTGGGGCGCGTAGAAGTCAAAGCCCTTGTCGAGGTATTGAAAATCGCCGTGCGTGAAAAGTCCTGACCGATAATTTAATTTTCCGATTAAAACGCCCGCAATTTTGTCGTGATAATATTTTTCGCTGTTAAACACGTCCATAGGCGATAAAATCAGCACATCATGCCCGTCAATCTCCGCAAAGTTTGGACACTCCCACATTCCGCCGAGATCTCCTTCACTGCGCGCCGAAATAGCTTTAAACTTCCAAGACTTGGTCAAGTCTTTTGATTCAAACAAAAGGACTTGTCCGTGTTGCATATCGGGCGTGCGCGAGCCGAGTACCGCATAATATTTGCCGTTACGTTCCCAAACTTTAGGGTCGCGAATGTCGTTGATAGAAACATCGTCGCTTTTAACGTCAGCTTCTTCGATGACGGGATTCTTTTCGGATTTTGTGAAGTGAATGCCGTCCTCCGAGTAAGCAAGGCACTGAAATTCGATATGCGGGAAACCAATCGCCGCTTCCTCTTCGGGCGTCGCTTGAAGGTGACCGGTGTACATCAGATAAAGTTTGCCGTCCTTTTCGATAGCGGAACCGCTGAAACAACCGCCGCCCGTTTCATAAGCCTCTTCAGGCTTTAAAGCAATCGGCAAATGTTTCCAATAGGCAAGGTCATCGCTGACGGCGTGCCCCCAGTGCATAGGTCCCCATCTCGGTTCGTAGGGGTAGTGCTGATAAAAGAAATGATACTGCCCTTTGTAGTAGCACATGCCGTTGGGGTCATTGCACCAGCCAAACGGCGGCGCGAGGTGATAGCGCGGATACCAACGGGCATCCGTCACCTGCGAAAAGGTTTTGAAGTCTTCAATCTGTTCCATGTAACTCCTCCTTAAATGAATCCATGATATTTGAGTTGACGATAAAGCGAATAGCCTGCTATAGGAAAGCCTAGAAAGATTCCGACGAGTCGTCCTTTGCCATTAAGCTGAAAATAATCGTCGACAAGCCCGCCCAAGTAAAGACAGATAAAAATTACGGCGGCAATATAAATCCCAACGCCTGAGAGAATCGCCGCCGCCTTCCAAAAATTATTCACGTCTCAGACAAGCACGCTCGCCAAACGAACGAGTTCGGGGTCGAGCGGCTTTTTGTTATTGACCGAATCAAACAGGTTAATCGAAACAACTTTGCCTTCGTCGAAACCGAAGACAACATTGGATACGCCAGAAATGATTGCAAGTGCAGCACGTTCGCCGAGCTGGGAAGCCTTCATGCGGTCTTCAACGGTCGGGGAGCCGCCGCGCTGAATGTGTCCGAGAATCGAAACGCGGGTATCGATGCCGGTCTTTTCTTCGACGACGTTTTTCAAGCCAACGCCACTGCACGCGCCTTCAGCGACAACGATAATGCTATAACGACGACCGCCCTTGTAAGATTCAATAATCTCTTCGCACATCTCGTCGATATTGTATTTGACTTCGGGGACGATAATATATTCCGCGCCGGAGGCAATGCCAGAGACCATAGCGAGCCAGCCGGAAGTATGCCCCATGACCTCGACGACCATGATTCGACGATGAGCCGACGCAGTGTCGCGGAGCTTATTAATCGCTTCAACTGCAGTGTTAGCGGCGGTATCGCAGCCGATTGTATAATCAGTGCCCCAAACGTCGTTATCAATCGTGCCAGGCAAGCCGACAATCGGAATGCCGCCCATCTTGCTGAGCAGTGAACCGCCCGTCAAGGAACCGTCGCCGCCGATTATGACCAAGCCTTCTATGCCGTGCTTTTGAAGATTTTCCAGACCCTTGCGGCGTCCTTCCTCCGTCTTGAACTCTTTGCAACGAGCTGTCCCCAAGAACGTGCCGCCGCGCTGAATCAAGTCACTGACCGAACGTCTCTGCAACTCAACTATATCATCTGCGAGCATGCCTTTATAGCCGTTGTTGATTCCGAAAACCTTCACGCCCTCATAAAGCGCAGTTCTCACGACCGCACGCGCTGCCGCATTCATGCCGGGGCTGTCGCCGCCTGAGGTCATTACCGCGATACTTTTTAACATTAGTCAATCCCCTCCCACTCAATAAATCTTCTAAGGTTAAAATTTCACGCCGCTATTTTAGAAAATTTCCGTCCAAATGTAAAGCAGAATTTGAAACGTTTCACGCCCTTAAAATCTCTTCAAACTTCTTCTCAAGCAAGCGGCAATACTTTACGGGGTCAAGAGCCGCTGAACTTTCAAACATGCCGCGCAGATTTTTATGAAGTACATCCAACGTCTCAAAGTCATTGGCTAAGCCGACCGCTGTATTGATATAAGCCGCAACGTCATTGACTGCCAATTCACCAAGCCCGACGCTATGTAAGATACTCTTGCCAAAACGCGTGGAGTGTCTATCGCTGTAAAAACTTATGACGGGCACGCCCATATAAAGCGCGTCAAGGGTCGTCGTGCCGCCCACCCAAGGATAAGCGTCAAGCATAATATCAATCTTGCTTATCTCCTTGAAGTAATCGGGCAAGGCAGGTTGGAAAATAATTCTGTCCATGTCACAGCCCATACTTTTCATCTTGTCATAAAGCTCGTCTTGCGTGCGGTTGCTGATGAATTCTTGAGCACGCATTAAAAGTTTGGCGGTAGGCACGCGATTAAGAATCTCAATCCAAATAGCAAGAATATCATCACTAATCTTGGAGTAACGGCAAATCGTTCCGAACGTCACATAACCATTCTTAATACAAGCGGCTCCCTCAGGCGTCGGAACGTTTTCGCGGCGTGCGTAGCTGAACTGCGCGGGCATGTATAAGAGCTTCTCGGAAAAATATTTATCGTGTTCGCCAGGCGGGTCAAGGACTTCATCGGTTATAAAGTAATCAATCGCTTTTAAACCTGTTGTCGACATGTAGCCAATGCCGCTGACTTGCACGGGCGCAGGTCGATACGCCAGAGCAGGCAAGCCGTTATAGCCCGTGTGCCCCGCTAAGTCAAAGGCAATGTCAATCTCGTCGTCGTGAATCTTTTGCGCCAGTTCCCAAGCAGATAAATCTTTAACGTCAACGAAATGTTCGACTGCATTTTTAAAAAGCTCCGTGTAATCGTCGTCCTTCTTGTTCTTGCTGTAGCAGGTGATCTCAAACTTGCTCCGGTCGTGACATGAAATAAATCCAAACGTGACTGCGAACGCTGCATGCTGTCTGAAGTCGCCCGAAATGTAGCCGACTTTTATTCTATCGTGCCGCTTGTGATAAGCCGTGAACGGTTTAATGTCCTCGAAGAAATTTTGATAATCGAAATGATAAGCCGTCATGTCCTCCGCCGAAACGTCAATGTAATGGAAACTCAAAAGCAATGCGTCATAAAGTTCCAACTGATTCTTTTCGTCCTCGGCAAGCTCAAACGCCTTTTGATAATTCTCTATCGCCTCAAGATGTCTGCCGTTCCCTTGCGCATACTTGGCAAGCTTCCTGTGGCATTCCGATTTAAAATAATTACTGTAGTTCTTCGCCGCACCTGCCGCCGAATAAATGTAATCAATCGTCTCACGCATTGCCTCATACGCGCCAAGATTATCATTCAAAAGATAACGGCGGTCGGCTATCGTCAAAAGAAGTTTGGCATCGCGTTTTGATTCACACTGCGCGGCAAGCTCGGAATAATAAAGCGTGCGTTTAAAGTCAAAGCGACCAGGATAATTGCTCTCGCCGTCTTTATTTGCCAAGCTAAGATACTCTTCCGCCCGTTTGATATACTTATCGGCAAGCTCTTCCGTGACGGTTTCAGGCTCCTGCGGGAAGTCGGGCAACGGTTCGCCCTTAATCCACGCATTGAAGATCTTCTCGTAAGCGTCCTCAATCTCGCCCATATAAATTGTATCGTTCATGACGGGCGACTCTTCCATCTTCCTGCGAATCGTCAAATGATAATCACGGATTCTGTCCCAATCGTTAGCAAGTTCGATTGCCTTTTGAACATACTCTTCTTCGCTGGAGGCGCAAAGTTCACCTAAGCCAATATTCATGAGCAGGGAATAGCCGAAGCGCGAATTGTGTCGTTCGCCAATCAGAGTTATGACGGGCACGCCCATATATAGCGCGTCGCAAGTAGTGCCGCCGCCCGGATAAGGGAAAGTGTCTAACGCAATGTCAGCTCGCCTGTATTTTAAGAGATATTTTTCTTCGGCGTCCTCCAAGTCCACGCGTTCAAGGTCAATGCCTGCCGCCTTGATTCTGTCCTTGGCAAGCGCAAGCCCATCATTATTAAGAATTTTGCCCTTTAGGTAAAGGCGCGACGTGGGCACGGAGTCTAAAATTTTCTTCCAAAGCCTAAGCATCTCGTCCGTAGTCTTTTTAAAATTATTAAAGCTCACGAACGTCACGTAACCATTTTTAGTACAAGGCGCGGGCACAATGGGATATTCCAATTCATGCCAAACGAAGCAAAAGTGACTGTGTTGAAGGCGCAAAATTTTTTCCGTGAAAAATTTTTCGTTCAAGCCAACGGGGTCGGTGAACTTGTCCGCCAAGAAATAATCAATCGTATCAAGTCCTGTCGAACCGATATAACCTATGCCCGAAATTTGAATTGGCGCGGGCTTGAAAGCCAAGGCTGGCAGTGAATTCCATGCTGTATGTCCCGCAAGGTCAACCAGAATATCAATTTCGTCTCTCATTATTTGTTCGGCAACCTTATCAAAAGGTTTATTTAAAATTTTAGTAAAGTGATCAACGTGAGCTTTAAGTTGTATGGTGGCGAAATCTTCTTCGTTATTGGCGTAAATGAAAACTTCAAAACGAGTCTTGTCATAGTTCTTAAAAAAGTGCATGCTGAAAAAAGCAACGACGTGATTTCTGATATCCGCTGATATGTAACCAATGCGAATCTTTTTATGGCGTGCATGAGTTTTGCGATTATGGCTATAGCGCGGAATATGGAGGAAGAGTTTATTAAAGCCGCACGTTTCTTCGAAGATTTCTTCTTGGCTGACGGGAAGATTGTAAATATCAAAAAGCATATTGCTATAGTCAATCAGACGAAGTTTTTCCTCTTCGGTGAAGTGTGAAAATTTTTTTGGCACAGGAAGATCATACTTGGCGTTTATTTTATATTGTTCAACGCTTTTTTTAGCATCACCGATATTGGAATAAGCCCTTCCTATGCAGTTGCGAAGAACCATCAAAGGAGCCAATTTACCGTCGTCCAAGGTTAGAGCTCTCTCGGCAATTTCTATTCCTTCAAGTAAACTTTTCCTTAAAATTAAGCTACGGGCACGCAACATTAACCGATAAAGCGTCGGCGGAAAATTTTTCTCCAAATACTCCGTTGCCTTTAAAGATTCATTCGTTTTTTGGGAATCAATGTAAAGCGAAGCAACCATTTCGACAGGCTTTGGCTCGTCGGGCTCTAAGGCAAAAATTTTATCGGCTGTCTGCATTGCTTTTTCCATGTCGTAAAGGACATGACGATAGTTAATCAGCTCCTTAACCAGCTTGGCAACTTCGCGGCTTTTCTCTTCGGGCGTGAACTCAATTTTTTTATACCAGTTGTTAATCAAAAGCTTTGCTAGCTTTATTTTATCTTCGTCGAAGTTACTCGACTCGAATTGTTCGCCGTAAGCTTTCGCCTTATCAATCGCTCGTTGCATTTCAGCGACTGCCTCGCGGTAATCTTCCTTACGTGCAAGGCAATCGGCAAGCTTAGCGGAGAATTCTGGCACCTTAGGATAACGCTTGACCGCCATTTTAGAAATCTCAACGCATTCATCGAAACGCGAAGAATCCCGCTCCAAGCACTCAATCAAAAGACGTATAGGACGATTGGAAGGATTAACTCTAGCTTCAATGTCAAGGCGTGCAAACTTTTCGACGTTCGCCCAATCATTAAGAGCATAATAAGCGTCGGCAATGTATGAATAAATTCTTTCGGGCTTATCGGTCGTTTCAAGCTCCTCAAGCAACAACTTCAAGTTTCGTTCCGCTTTAGCTTGGTTAAGGGAAGTGGAATAGCCCGTGTGATAAATTGTCAAAAGCTTCGCAGGAACCATTTCGCGTTCCAAAGGTTTATCGCCGCAATAAATATCCTCATGAATTTTGCCGACGTAGTGAGTATCCGTCGTCTTCTCAAAAATCCTCAGCATGTAGCTTGAGTTGATAACTTTATTGCCGTTATTCTTATCGATGTTCACCAATTTAACGCTGATGCCGGGCGAGCGTGTGGTTTTTATGACGCGTCTAAAATTTTTGGCGGTGTCGTCTATAAAATATTCGTCGGCATCGAGGAAGACAATCCAATCGCCGCTTGCCTCACGAAGAGCGACATTGCGCGGTGTGGCGAAGTCGTCTTGCCAAGGCTCGTGAAAAACTTTTGCGCCGAATGCCTCTGCAACTTCAATCGTCGAATCAGTCGAGCCGGTATCGACAACAATAATTTCGTCAACATAATCCTTGAGGCTTTCCAGCGAACGGCGCAAATCTTCTGCGACGTCCTTAACGATGTAGCACGCAGATATTTTTATCTTGTCGAACTTCTTTGTATTACGTTTTGCCAAAATGCTATCTCCTTCCTGAAAGCTTTTCTACATTCTACCGCAAGCAAAAAAAAAATTCCACAGCCGCGCCGTGGATTGATTAAGAGATTAAGAGATTAAGAGATTAAGAGATTAAGAGATTAAAAGATTAAAAGATTAAAAGATTAAAAGATTAAAAGATTAAAAGATTAAAAGATTAA
>CAMNLS010000033.1 GCA_946543495.1 uncultured Selenomonadales bacterium
TATTGCCAAAGAATAAAATTGTTCCGGACTTCGTGACGGGAAAATCGAGCGTCGGAATAAGATTTCCTGCAAATGAGGTAGCGTTATCATTTATAAGGCTTGCCGGAGTTCCAATCGCCGCGCCGAGTGCGAATTTATCAGGAAAAACGCCGCCGAAGACCGCGCAGGAAGTTTTTGACAACTTATCTGGCAAAATACCGCTTATATTGGACGGCGGGCAATGTGAATTCGGAATTTCTTCAACGATAATCGATTTGACGACTTCGGAGCCGAAAATTTTACGTCACGGAGCGATTTCGGCGGAAAAAATATGGGAGGTATTGAGATGAGCAACGCGGAACGCAATAAATTGACAATGAAACGCTTTATGACGTGCATTAACACGAACGACATTAAACTTGCCGAAGAGTTGATTGATTCCAAAGCCGAGTTCGCGAGTTTGATTTCGCCTGAGAAACTTTACGGCGGAGCGGGCTATTTGAGCGTGGTCAGCTTTATGCGCAAAAGTTTTTCGGATATTCACTGGGAAATTGTCGATATGGCGGCGGAAGATGATAAAGTTGCGGTTTATTGGACATGTTCTGGAACGCACGACGGTGAATTCATGAATCTTGCGCCGACTGGCAAAAAATTTTCGTTCAGATGTATGAATTTCTACTATTTCAACGACGAGGGCAAAATAATTAACGATGTGGCGGCAAAAGGTCTGATTGGCTTATTCGAGGCATTGGGCTTGATGAAATCGCCGCAAATTTAATGGAGGTATAAGAATGAATTTGAATGAAGGCTTGAAAAAGGATGCAGAATTGTTCGCGGCGGTTGAAAATGAATTAAATCGTCAGCGGAACAAATTGGAGCTGATAGCGTCGGAAAATATCGTAAGCAAAGCGGTAATGGAGGCGCAAGGCTCGGTTTTGACGAACAAATACGCTGAAGGCTACCCCGGCAAGCGTTATTACGGCGGTTGCGAATTCGTGGACGTTGCAGAACAACTCGCGATTGACCGCGCTAAGAAACTTTTCAACTGCGAATATGCAAATGTTCAGCCGCATTCGGGCGCACAGGCGAATACAGCGGTATATTTTGCGCTTGCGACGCCCGGCGATGTGATAATGGGCATGAATTTGACAGACGGCGGGCATTTAACGCACGGTTCGCCCGTAAATATGAGCGGAAAGTACTTTAAAATCGTTCCCTACGGCGTAAATCGTGAAACCGAGCGCATTGATTACGACGAACTGGAAAAAATCGCGTTTGAGTGCAAGCCGAAAATTATTGTGGCTGGCGCGTCGGCATATTCGCGAATAATCGACTTTGAACGGCTTGCGAACACGGCAAAAAAGGTCGGCGCGTATTTAATGGTAGATATGGCGCACATTGCAGGCTTAATCGCGGCTGGATTGCACCCAAGTCCGATTGAATTTGCCGATGTAGTCACTTCGACGACGCATAAGACGCTTAGAGGCCCCAGAGGCGGATTAATCCTTTGCAAAGACGCGGAATTCGGCAAACAGTTCAATAAAGCAATTTTCCCCGGTATTCAAGGCGGTCCGCTCATGCACGTTATCGCGGCAAAGGCTGTGGCGTTTTTCGAGGCTCTTCAACCAGAATTTAAAGAATATGCCGCGCAGATTATCAAGAATGCAAAAGTTTTAGCTGAAACTCTGCAAAAAGACGGCTTTAGGATTGTTTCGGGCGGCACGGATAATCATTTAATGCTAGTCGACCTCACGAGCAAAAATATCACGGGCAAAGAGGCGCAAAACGTCCTTGACGAGGTAAATATCACGGCGAACAAGAATACAATTCCGTTTGAACCGCGTAGCCCGTTCGTGACCAGCGGTTTGAGGCTTGGAAGTCCCGCTTTGACCACTCGCGGCTTTAAAGAAGACGATATGCGCGAAGTTGCAGATATAATCGCGTTGGTTTTGGATAATCCGACAGATAATGATAAAAAAGTTGAGGCACGGGCAAGAGTAGCGGCACTTTGTAAAAAATATCCGCTTTATTAAGGAGTTTCGATGTGGATTTAGATTATTTAATATTTCTGCAAGGAATTCGTAATAATTGGGGCGGCGAAGGACTTTTTTCGCTAATCTCAGCCCTTCCAACGAGTGCATTAACGGCGTTGATTCCGGCGATACTTTTCTGGTGTATTAACAAATACGCGGGGATTTTCCTACTTTTTAACGCGGAAATTGGTCGCGTCGTTAACGAATTACTTAAAGGCACGTTTTGCGTATATCGCCCGTGGATTCATGACGCAGAATTGATTCCGGCGTCATCGGCAATGGAAAAAGCGTCGAGCTTTTCATTTCCGAGCGGTCATACGCAGTTCACGACGGCGATTTATGGCGGCTTTGCGTTCTTTTACAGGAAAATTGTTCCGTTGCTGATAATTCCCTGCGCTTTGATAGTATTAATGGTGGCATTCAGCCGAAATTTTTTAGGCGTACACACGCCGCAAGATGTTTTAGTCGCGATAATTTATTCAATCGGGCTGTTTTACGTGACTGAGCGGCTTTTCAAGTGGATAGGCAAGGACGATGAGCGGAAATTAACATTTTTCGTCGTCGGAATAGCGGCAACGCTGATAGTTTTTGCTTATTTGTACTTCAAACCGTATCCAGAAGACATTTTGAACGGAAAAATCATCGTCGACCCGCTAAAGGCGCGTGCAGATGCCTTTGATGCGCTTGGATTCGGGCTGGCGTTCTTTTTGGGCTGGTTTTTGGAGCAAAAGTTTATTAACTTCAAGACAAAAGTATCCAACAAGGACAAATTGTGGCGAATAATAATTGGCGTCGGGGTTTTGGGCGTGATAGCAGTCGTCGTGTATCCTTTGATTAAATATTTCCTAAGCGTTGAGCTTTATAAGTTCTTCAAAGCGTTTTTACCGTTCTTTTCAATGCTTTTTATAATCCCGTTGATATTTACGCGGGTAGAAGCGCGATTCAAGAGGTAAAAGGCAAAAAAATTTCCTCCGCCGCTTTGACGGAGGATTTTTTGTGTGTTTAACGGTTTACAGGAATGATTTACTGCTGATAGATTCCAGCTCGTATGGGGTTTCTTGATAAACGTAGTAGTTCAACCAATTAGCAAAGAGCAAATGCGCCACGCTCCGCCACTTGACGACGGGTTCACGTGTCGGGTCGTTATTCGGAAAATAATTTTGCGGCAAGTTCGGATTAAGCCCCGCCCGCAAGTCGCGTTCGTATTCGTTTCGCAGGGTGTTTGGGTCGTATTCGGCATGACCCGTGATAAAAAATTGTCGTTTCTCAAGATTAGCCACGGCATAAATCCCGACCTCGTCCGACTCGGAAAGAATCGTCAACGCGGGAACTTTTTCTATGTCTTCGCGGCGGGTTCCGGTGTATCTTGAATGCGGCACAAAGAATTCATCATCGAAGCCGCGCATTAATTTTTCATGCTGAACGCAGAGCCTGTGACGATACACGCCCGAAAACTTTTCTGGCAACAGATACTTCGGCACGCCGTAATGATAATACAACGCCGCCTGCGCCCCCCAGCAGATATGGAACGTCGACCAAGCATGCGACTTGCTCCACGCCATGATTTCACAAAGCTCTTTCCAATAAGCAACGTCCTCAAAGTCGATAAGCTCAAGCGGCGCGCCCGTGATGATGAAGCCGTCATAATTTTTATCTTTAACGTCGTCGAACGTGCCGTAAAACTCAGTTAGATAACTCTTCGCGGTGTGCGTCGGCGTATAAGTGCGCGTATAAATAAAATCAACCTCGACTTGAAGCGGCGTATTGCCTAAGAGCCTAAGCAGTTGCGTTTCAGTCACGGGCTTTATCGGCATAAGGTTTAGTATTAAAATCTTTAACGGGCGAATGTCCTGTTCGTAAGCTCGCTTGGCGTCCATGACGAAAATATTTTCGCTCTCCAAGACGTGTGTCGCGGGCAGGTTGTTTGGAATTTTTATTGGCAATGTGATTCACCTCTCAATCCAAGGAGTAACGTTTGACCCAATTAGGATTATTCTTGACGTAGGCGCGAAGACGCACAAGCCCTTTATAGTCGGGGTCGTCACTTTTAATCATTCGATAGGCTCCGTCGTATTCGTCCTTTAGCTCCTGCCAAGAATTATTTGGCGTCCAAGTTTGTCCGTCCTTGATGACCTCGGTGCCCTGCGTCAAGTTGACTGCCTTCTTCATGAAACGAATTTCCGTTGTCTGCCCACGCGAATCCTTTGTGACTTGCCACTCCCACAGAATTAAATTCGTGCCCTTAAGCCGCATTGTCGTCGTATCGGCAGTTAGATTTGTCGTGTTGCCCTCTTCGTCGGTGTACGTCCACAAGTCAAGCCAGCGTTCTTCCGTTGCGGCGCGTTTGCGGTCGCGTTCGCCCAGTTGAAAGACTTCATCGACTATCGCGCAATAAAATTCTTCGTCGAAGGAGCGAGTATTTATTTCCTTAATGCGTCCTTCTTCCTTAGACCAAACGACTTGATGATCTGCGTTATAAAAATCTTCGCGGACGTATTGAAGCGTTCGATTCTGCGGATTAACTCTTAGCAATGCCAAGCTATAAGTCAAGTTGTGCGGGTCGGGCAAGATGTTTGATATACCGTAATTTTTAATCGTCTCCGCCGCGCCCTCGTAAGAATACGTCGTCTTTGTCCAAGCCTCAATCTCGATAGCAATTTCCCTGCCGTCATTGGTGACGACCTTCTTTTTAACTGTCACGGATTCAGGCTCGAAGTACTTGCTGTATTTGTCATTGGAGTCCAGCCAAAACCAATTTGTTTCTGCGCTGACCTCTTGCGGAACGAAGAACATCGCCGCGCAGATTATCATAAGTGCAAAAAATTTCTTAAGCAAATCAATCACCCCTTACCAAGCGTGACGCTTGATCCAGCGATCGCGACGGAGCTGGCAATACAGTCGGAGCCTGTGCCCGCGTTCGTACGCAACGCATGCGCATTGCTACTTGCGCTGTTTGTAGTCGTGTTCTGTGATTGAAGCTTGCGGTTAATTGCCGCGTCCAATTCAACAATGCCCGCGCCCGTTTGAGAACTTACGCAAAGAGTATCCAGCCCAGAAACCTCTTCGACTGCCGCCGCCAATGCCTTGCCGCCGTCCGCGAACTCGTCCGCCTTACTGATGACGACTATGACTGACGAACCCGCCTTGCGTAGCTTGCTTATCCACGCCAGCTCCAGTTCAAACGAATCGTTTGTTATCAGCATGAGCGCGACTTCGACGCTCTGCGCGGATTGTTCTGCGGTTGAATCGTCTTCCACGTCAACGCTGACCGTATCGACCAGCATGACGCGTGTCATGCCGCTTATCTCCATTGCCCTAAACGCCGCATCCTGTATCATTTTATGCCGCGTCAAGGCGTACATCAACGTTGATTTGCCACTCTTGCGCTTGCCGAATATCCCAACCTGTCTCATGAGCTTACGCCTCCTTTTTGCCGCGATTATATCAAATATCCTAAGTCAAGTCGACAAGTTCACGCCGCCTTTTATCGAAGCGGGCAATTTTTTTATAACCGAAGCCGCGAACATAATTCGTTGCCTCCTCGTTGAACCTGCCGCAGTCCTCCGGCTGATGAGCGTCGGAATTTATCGTGATAGGCAAGTCGTAAGCGGCGGCAACCTTCATGAAGTCGGCGTAGGGCGAAATCTCTTTGACGGGATAGCGATAGCGCGTGCCGGTGTTCACGTCGATAGCCATATCAGCTTTCTTGAGCGCGTCGGTGACTCGTTCAAGGTAAGGCGTCGTATCGAAGTCGGGGAAGTGATTAAACAGGCGCACGTTGAACGGGTGACCGAGAATATCATAATTGCCGCTCGCCGCTAACATCTCAACCTGCGCGACGTATTCCGTCCAAATGTCTTTCAAATCGTGGCATTTCCATTCGTCGATAAGCTTAGAGGCGTCATAGCCCCAGCCCCAGAGGAAATGCACCGACCCAATCCGATAATCGAAGTCCCAAGCGTCAAGAATTTCTTTGACCGCCGATTGATTGCGGAAGTTGCAGACCTCAATGCCAATCTTGACCGCGTGATTTTCTTTGAGCCGCGCCATGAAGTCAAAGTAATCCTTGAGTGTGTGTTTAAACTTATTCGTCTTGAGCCAGACTCTTTGAAACTGACCGACGGACGAATCATCAAGAATCAAATCGTCGTAATAAAGTTGCTCGAATTCGGGGAAAGTGTGCGTGTGCTCGCTTATGCCAATTTCGTTAAGCCCGTGAGCCTTTGCCGCCGTGAAGAATCCTTCAACCCAAGCCGCGTCATAGTCGCCGTACTCAAAGTGCATGTGATAATCGAATCGCATTTCATCACCCCGTTAAAAATTTTTCTTAAGGTAATCGGCAATGAGCTCGCCCATGATTTTTTTTCCGCGCAGAGCCGGATGCAAACCGTCGGGCGTTAGTTCCGCACGCAGATAACCGAATTCATCAGTTAGCGGCGTCGACACGTCAATAAAGTAAGGCGTCGTCTTTATCCAGAAATTAATTTGTTCACGCGCCTCGCGCCAATCGTCGTCAGTCAACGGAATTCCACGCGGCGTCATCAGTTCGGGATTCATTGAAGTTATCGTGCTGAAAACGGGCGTTATATCGTTCGCCAAACATTTATCGCGCAAAGCCTCCAAGTTCTTAATAACGGCGGCACTCTTCGCGCCAATACGGATATCATTGACGCCCGCCATGATGATTAGCACTTGCGGCTTGAATGGCAGAACGTCATTGTCGAAGCGGTCTAGCATTGCTTGAGTCGTGTCGCCGCTACGCGCAAGACTTTTAATCGGCACGTCGCAATAAGTTTCCCATTGACAGGAGAGTTGCCCCGCAGGAATGTAGCTCGCGCCGCCGTGTGAAATGCTATCACCAAGCACCGCGAACTTAACGGGCGCAGTCACCGTGAAATATTTTTTTACCGACCAATCACTCAACGGCTTATGATTCCTATCGACGACGCGCACTTGCCAATAATACTTGCCCGACTCCGTGAAGGGCGTCCAATCCGTCACGCGATTAAGAGCCTCCGTGTTGAAGAGCTCGCGCACAATTTTATCACGCGCCCCATCCACCTTAACGACTTGCACTTGATAAAACTGCGTCAAGGGCAGCGGCTCCCATGAATACGTCGGATAGAGCTGCATGAAGTCCATTTGCTCAAACTCGGCAGTGAGCACGGGCGGCGGCAGTTTCTTTGCTTCGACGCCCCCGCCAAACAATAGACACGTTGACAGCAGTAGCGGTAAAACTTTTTTCATTCCCAATTCCCCATTCCTAATTCCTAATTGCATTCAAAAAGCCCCTCCGCCGAAGCAGAGGAGCCTTTTTATCGTTTGCCGATAGCTCGGCGAAAATTTTCTTAGAAGAACCAGCTGACACGGCTGTAGAAAGCTCTGGCTCTCTTGTCGGTGATGAAGTCTTTGCCGTGGAAGTACTTAAATTCAATCCTCGTGTTGTAAAGCGGAACGTACCTTACGGCGAACTCGACACCTTTTGATCCCGCGTAAGCAGCGTCATAAGTCGGAGCCAAGCTGACGAGCGGGGAGATATAACGATAATCCGCGCTGATATCCCAAGAGCCTCGTTTCGACTTATCCGCGTTGCCATAGGCAAGACCGGCAGTCCACGACTTCTTCCAATCTTTAGCTTTGGTGTTCTGAGCGTACGCGCCGCGAACTTGCAAGTCGCCGAAGTTGTAGTGTGCGCCGACTGTCCAAACCGAAGCGTTGTGGGTGTTCTTGTTATAGCGTTGACCAAATGCATCGTGTAAAGTGAGGAAGTAATCGCTACGGAAGTGGTGGAATCCTGCGCCGATGTAGAGTTTATCGTTGTCGTAAGAAAGTTCTCCGCCCTGATAGCTCGCGGTATCAACATCATTGGTGCCGCTCCAACGACCTGCCATCAACGCGACTTTGAATTTGTCGCCGTAAACGATTTGTGCGCCGCTGAACTCGTCATCAATCAACATGCCGTCATCAACGTTGGTGTAGAAGGGAAGTTTACCTACATTGATTTGGAAATTGCCGTAGGTGCCCTGCGCGTAGGCTTGCTTAAGTTTGAAGTCGCTGGACGTATCGTCTTTCATATCAGAGGTTGCATCTAGACGAGCTTTGAGCTTCCAATGATCGTTGACTGTAGCCGTAGGCTCGAAACGCATCAAGATCCAGTTTCTGGTGTTCTTAATTTTGCCGCCGTCTTCGGTTTTGATTCTTGTATTTTTATAGCGATAACGCAATTCACCGTGCCAAACGACTTTATCAGCGTACTTCTCAAGCTCAGCCACGCGAACGCCGAGTGCATCGAGTTCATCACGGAATTCAGCTGCAAGGCGGTCGAGTTCGGCTTTGTTTGCGCCGCTAGGATTCTTCGCCATAGCCTTAGCAATCATCTGCGCCATTTCGTAACGGGTGATGTTGCGGTCGCCGCGATAGGTGCCGTCGCCGTAACCTTCGATAACGCCTTCTGCCGCGAGCTTAGAAACCGAGTTGTAAGCCCAATGACCTGCCGGAACGTCGCTGAACGGATTAGCCGCTGCCGATACGTTTGCACTTGCGCCGCCGATTACGAACGCCGCCGCTAATGCTGCTGTTAATGTCTTCTTCATTTTGAAAACCTCCAATGATTTAACCGATAAAGCTTAACGCTGTTGGCTCTCGTCAGCCTTTGGAGGAGCTTTCAAAATTGAGTGACCGTGTTTCCTCAAGTCTTCCGACTTCTCCGCTTGCTTTCCTCAAGCCGCAAAGAATATAGCACAGTCCAAAATTTTTTTCAATAAGAATTTTTCCCATATTTACTACAGATTTTTATTTCATTGCTTTTCGTTTGCTAGTAATTTATAATTTTAGACGAAGAACTTTGCAGAGGAGTGGAGCGAATGGCAAACTATACGACGACGACCCCTGATTGGGCAGTCGCGAATCAATCGGCGGTGATGAGCGGCATTGAAGGCATAAAAGATACGACGGTCGGCAATATTAATCCCGCGTTCACATCGGGCGCGTTCAAGCCTAAACGCCGAATGACATTAACGGAAGATGAACTCGTTGACGGCGTGGCACGCGGCGACAGAATGATTTTGTCGCGGGCGATAACGTTAATAGAAAGCAACAGCCCTAAACACTTCGCGAAGGCGCAACGAGTATTGCAAAGGCTCCTTCCGCGAACGGGTCATGCGTTGAGGATTGGGATAACGGGCGTGCCGGGCGCGGGCAAGTCCACGATTATTGAGGCGTTCGGCAACATGCTTTGCGATGACGGACACAGGGTAGCAGTTCTTTCAATCGACCCGACCAGCTCCATAACTAAAGGTTCAATACTTGGCGATAAAACTAGAATGGGCACGCTTAGCCGCCGCAGTGAAGCTTTTATCCGTCCAAGTCCGGCGGGCGGAACGTTGGGAGGCGTAGCACGCAAGAGCCGTGAAACTATGCTTATGTGCGAGGCGGCGGGCTATGACGTGATTCTGATTGAGACCGTCGGCGTTGGGCAATCTGAAACGACCGTCCGTTCAATGGTTGATTTCTTTATGCTCGTCGTGTTGACTGGCGCGGGCGATGACTTGCAGGGCATTAAGAAAGGTATCATGGAACTTGCTGATGCTATCGTCGTAAACAAGGCGGACGGTGATAATCTTGTTCGTGCTAAGGTCACTCGCGGCGAATACGAACGCATGACGGAGTTCATCAGACCCGCGACGGAAGGTTGGCCGACGCACGCTTACCTTGCCAGTGCCGTTACTAAGATGGGCTTGCCGGAGCTGTGGCAAGTGATTCAGCTATTCAAAGAGACGACGACTAAGAGCGGCGTATTTCAAAGGCGGCGGGATTCGCAGTTGCTTGATTGGATGCACGCGATGATTGATGAGCACTTGCATAATTTATTCTTCGGCGACGCTGTGATA
>CAMNLS010000034.1 GCA_946543495.1 uncultured Selenomonadales bacterium
CGCCGCTTTTTTGCGTGAATCAATGCCCAGCTCCGATTTCAAGTTGCGGATTGTCTTAACTGTGTTCAAGATTAAATTTGCCGCGTCGTTAATGCCGTCTTCGTCGCTGATTAAATCCTTGAGTTCGTCGCGTGTGGGATACTTCGCCAGCATGATTGAGCCTTGCGCGTTCGGGAGCTTTTGCCGAATGGTTTCCGTCAAGAATGGCATAAACGGATGCAACAACCTAAACGCACACTCAAGCACCGTTGCCAACACGAACAGAGCTGTTGACTTTGCGCGCGCGTCCGAGCCGTAGAGCCGCGCTTTAGTTAGCTCAATGTAATAATCGCAGAATTCAAACCAAATGAACTCATAAAGCTGTCGAGCCGCCTCGCCCAGCTCAAAGCGTCCAAGATTCTCCGTAACGGATTCAATTCGATACGTCAGCCGATTAATTATCCATTTGTCCGCCAGCTCCAAATCACCTTGCGACGGCTTGAACGTCGGGTCGAAACCTTCCAAGTTCATCAGCAGGAATCGCGACGCGTTCCAAATTTTATTTGCGAAGTTCCTCGCCGCTTCGACTCGCGACCAATAAAACCTTAAGTCATTGCCGGGCGTATTGCCGGTAACCAGCATGAATCGCAACGAGTCCGCGCCGTACTTCTCAATCACTTCTACGGGGTCAACGCCATTGCCGAGCGATTTACTCATCTTGCGTCCGAGTTCGTCGCGCACTAAGCCATGAATGAACACGTAACGGAAAGGAACCTCGCCGCGGAACTTCAAGCCCATCATGACCATTCGCGATACCCAGAAGAAAATTATATCGTAGCCCGTGACAAGGACGCTCGTCGGATAAAATTTTTTAAGTTCGGGCGTCTCTTCGGGATAACCAAGCGTGCTGAACGGCCACAGCGCAGAACTAAACCACGTGTCGAGCACGTCTTCTTCGCGGCGCAAATTCTTTCCGTGACAATGCGGGCATTCCTCAACGTCGACTTCAGAGACTGTCATCTCGCCGCAGTCGTCGCAATACCACGCGGGGATTTGATGTCCCCACCACAGCTGACGGCTTATGCACCAGTCGCGGATATTCTCAAGCCAATTAATATAAATCTTCGTGAAGCGTTCAGGTACAAACTTCAACGCACCCGACTTAACAGCCTCAATCGCAGGCGCGGCAAGCGTCTCCATCTTAACGAACCATTGCTTGCTTATAAGCGGTTCAATCGTCGTGTGACAACGTTGGCAATGCCCGACGGCGTGTTCATGATTCTCAATCTTGACGAGGTAGCCGCCCGCCTCCAAGTCCGCGACAATCTGTTTGCGGCATTCGTAACGGTCAAGCCCGCTGTACTTGCCAAGCCCGTCCGCCATCGTGCCATCGTTGTTGATAACTTTGATTTGCTCAAGGTTATGACGCAAGCCCATTTCAAAATCGTTCGGATCGTGAGCAGGCGTGACCTTAACCGCTCCTGTGCCGAACTTCTTATCAACGTAGCTATCGGCGAACAACGGCATTTCACGATTGACCAGCGGAAGGATTAATGTCTTGCCGACAAGCTCTTTATAGCGTTCGTCATCGGGGTGAACAGCTACGCCCGTATCGCCGAGCATAGTTTCAGGACGAGTCGTCGCGACCACAACATAACCGCTACCGTCCTTGAACGGATACCGCAAATGCCAAAGGTGCCCTTGCTCCGTCTCGTGCTCAACTTCAATATCACTTAACGCCGTGTTGCACTTCGGACACCAATTCGTTATGCGTGTGCCGCGATAGATTAATCCTTCGTTGTACAGCTGAACGAAAACTTTTCTGACTGCCGCACTGCAACCTTTATCCATCGTGAAGCGTTCGCGTTCCCAATCGCAACTTGAACCGAGCGTGCGAAGTTGATAGCTGATTCGGTTGCCGTAAGTCTCCTTCCATTGCCAGACGCGTTCCAAAAATTTTTCGCGTCCGAGTTCGTAACGATTCGTTCCCTCGCCGCGCAGTTGCTCTTCAACCTTAGCTTGAGTGGCAATGCCCGCGTGGTCAGTTCCCGGCATCCAAAGAGTATTGTCGCCCTTCATGCGGTGCCAGCGAATCAATATATCCTGTAACGTTTCGTCGAGGGCGTGCCCCATATGCAGTTGCCCGGTTACGTTCGGTGGCGGTATGACTATGCAATAAGGCTCGCCTGCCGCGTCTGCTGTCGTGTGAAAGTTTTTATCTCGTTCCCAAGCCGCATAGATTTCTTTTTCAAATTGTTGCGGCTCGTAGGTCTTCGGTATATTGCTCAAGTGTGTTCCTCCTAAATGTGAAATTGCTTACAATAATAAACTGCCGCCGCGTTAAAGTCAATTATTACCGTGCTTGTCAAAAAGTTTCGTCTCTGCTAAGCTTGCAAAAAAATTTATGGAGGACACTCAATGCTAAAAAAATTTCTAATCGCACTTGTCTTTATCATCATGAACTGCGCTCACGTCTCCGCCGAAAAAATTTTGTTCATACCGCACGACGACCGCCCAATCTCCTATCAACAGCCCGTCGAAGTAGTCAGCCAGCTCGGCTATAAAATCATTTCGCCACCCGACGAAATTTTGACTAAACCCGACGAACTTTGGAACTGGCTAAATGAAAATGCTCCCGCCGCCAACGCCGCTGTCATCTCATCGGACGCTCTGCTTTATGGCGGCTTGATTCCCTCGCGCAGTCATCAAATTTCAATCGACGAACTTAAAGCCCGCGTTGGGAATTTTAAAACTCTGCGCGAAAACAATCCCAGCTTGCAACTTTACGTCTTTGGCTCGCTTATGCGCACGCCGCAAGCCGGCACGCCCGGCGACCGCGAAGAGCCAGACTATTACGGCGAACACGGCGCAAATATTTTTCAACTCACGCGCCTTCTTGATAAGCAGGAGACCTCAACGCTCAGCAACAAAGAGAAAGCCACGCTCAAAGCCCTTGAACAAAGTATCCCCGACGAAGTCCTTGACGATTGGTTTGCCCGCCGACTTAAAAACCTTTCTGTCACAAAAGATTTGCTAAACCTTGCCAACGACGACATCATAAATTGTTTTATCATCGGGCGCGACGACAATGCGCCGCTAAGTCAAACGCATCGCGAAAACGCTATCCTCACTAAACATATAGACGAACTCGGAATCCCTAAGACTAAGGCGCAATCGCACGCCGGCATTGATGAATATGCTATGCTCCTTTTAACGCGTGCAGTAGTCGATTTGAAGGACGAATTCCCCCCGCTAGTCTACGTGCAATTCAATCGCGGCACGGGCAAGAGTACTATTCCGGCTTACTCCGACGAACAAATTGCCGATTCAATCAACGACGAAATTTTTATCGCGGGCGGCTTGCCCACTACCGACCCTAAACGCGCTGATTTCGTTCTGTTCGTAAACACCGACAGGGAAGGGGAAACCTTCCATACGCACAATTCTTTTCCGCCGCAAGCTTTGACTAAACGTCAGCAAAAATATTTAGCGCGCAACGCCGAAAAGTTTTCGTCACTTGTCTCGGAAGCAGTCAAGAAGAATTTGCCTGTGGGCGTGGCTGATATTACTTTCGCGAACGGCTCCGATAATTTCTTGATGAAGAAGCTACGCGATAAAGATTTGCTGTTCAAGTTGCAAGCTTACGGCGGCTGGAATACCGCGACGAATACAACGGGCTTTGCGTTAGGCACGGGAATACTTGCAAAAAAAATGAGCCGTAAGTCAATAGACAGGCTCCTTGCTTATCGTTATCTTGACGAGTGGGCTTATCAAGCGAACGTACGCACGATGATTGCTGAAAAACTTTCCACGCGCCCCGACGGCTTGCAGATTTATCTTAATCTCGGCGAACATGAAGCGGCAGTCGTCAAGCGTGAGAATGAACTAATTCATGCCTTCGCCAAGAAGAATTTGCCGCAGATAAAAAAGTTCAGGCTGTCTAATCCGTGGCATCGAATGTTTGAATGTCGAATTGATTTCTAAAGCTTGCAGGAAAAAATTTTTCTAAGCCGAAAAGTTTTTTCCATTGCAGAAAAAATTAAAGGCGGGGGAAGAGTAATGAGACTTAGACAGAAATTTATGACGTTGGCTTGCGTAATTGCGTTGTCAATAGCGGTTGTGTGCGCAATCAGCTATCACTTCGCAAGTAGCGAGCTTCAAAGTAGCACCGACAGCGAATTACAAATGACCGTTTCAAGAGAGACAGCGCAACTCGAAGGATGGCTCAACGAAAAGAAAAAGTTCGGCACGAGTGTTTCGGCGGTTTTGACGAGTCTTAACGGCAATACGACTTTGCTTAAGGATAGAGAAATCTTAAGTGCAGTCAATGTTGACAAAGAAATTTTGGAACTGTCGCTGGGCTTGGAAGATGGATATTTCCGTAGTTATAATGCTGGCGATTGGACGGGCAAAATTAATCCGCAAGAAAGAGCTTGGTACACGTTAGCAAAGCAGACGAACAGCACGAACATTACCAATTCCTATGTCGATGTCAACACGAAAAAATTAATTGTTGCAGTCAGCGCACCAATCAAGGCGAACGGCAATTTTATCGGCGCAACGTGCACGGGCATTTCACTTGATACTTTGACTCAACAGGCAAGGAATATGAATTATCATGGCACAGGCTCTGGAATTATCGTTGAGTCGAACGGAACGATTCTAGCGACTGCGAAGTACGGCGAGACCACGAAAAGTTTTAAAGATATTGACGGCATTGGCAGTCGTTTTGATGAAATGATTCGGAACGGCAATGGTTACTTTGAAGTCACGATTGATGGCGAAGACATGGTTTTTGCTTATTCGACGGTGCCTTCGACGGGTTGGCTTATCGGCATAACGGTTTCCACTGATGAAGTCTTCGCGCCGCTCGGCAAATTGCGTGTGGTTTTCGCTATCATAATTGTTGTTGCATTAGCTTTAGCCTTTTTAATCTGTCTTATCTTCTCTGGTAAAATCACCGCGCCTATTGCCAGACTCGAAGAATATTCCGTTCAACTTTCCAAAGGCAACTTGACGATGACGAATCTGCCCGTTACCTCCAACGATGAAATTGGCTCATTGACTCGTGACTTCAACACCATGAAAGAGAATCTTCAAAAGCTGATTCTAAAAATGTCGACAAGCTCTCAGCAAGTTGCCGCCTCGTCGCAAGAATTAACTGCAAGCTCACAATCTTCGGCAGATGCTTCCGTGCACGTGGCTGAAACCGTCAACGAAGTTTCCGACTCCATAAGCAAACAAATGAATGACATTGACTCCGCTAAGGGCAATGTTGATACGGTCTTTAGGGATATTAAAGCGGTGGAGGAAAAGTCTCGTGAAGTCGCTGAAACCTCCAATCAAACTGCTGAAGCCGCGCAGAAGGGTTCTGAACTCATGAACAATGCCGTTTCCAGTATGCGTCGGATAGAAAGAAGCGTTATGATTTCGGCGGACGTTGTCAGGAGACTCGGTGAGGATAGCAAACAAATCGGACAAATCGTCGATACAATCGCGGCTATCTCTCAGCAGACAAATTTGCTTGCCTTGAACGCGGCAATCGAGGCGGCGTCGGCGGGCGAACACGGCAAAGGCTTCGCGGTCGTCGCTGAAGAAGTTCGTAAGCTCGCGGCTGAATCTCAAGATGCGGCAGAAAAAATTAAAGAGCGCATCGACTCCGTTCAACAGGATACAGGCAATGCGGTTGAGAAAATGCAATCTGGCACCGATGAAGTTAAAGAGGGCACCAATGCCATTCGCGAAGTCGGCGAACAGTTCGGGCATATCCTCGACATGGTTAAAGGTATCAAGACGCAGATGGACGCGATTAACTCTTCCGTGCAGACTGTTACAAAGGAAACGGCTGCTATTGTTAAGATGGTTGATTCAATCGACGAGATAAGCAAGAAGACTTCCGATAACATGAATGCAATTTCTTCGTCGGCTGAGGAACAATCCGCCTCGAATGAAGAGATTGCCGCCGCAAGTCAAGCCTTGGCAAAGATGGCGGAAGACATGCAAGAAGTCGTTGGTCAGTTCCGCGTTTAAGCCAATAAATCTGTTTCGCCGAGACTGTTAAGCAGTTCATTCGTTTGCATGACGTTTAACTTTTGTTCTATAGCAGAGATTATCACGGCGTCCCACTGATTACGCGGATACAAGACGCCATGTCCGGCATATCTTAACAAATATTGTACCTCATCTAAGTTTAAGCCCATAGCGATTGCCAAAGCCAAAACTTTGGAGCGCGAAGGGTTTTTCTTTTTGCCCGAAAAAATATGATAGGCATACTCCCGATTCAAGCTGGAACCTTCGATGACTTCTTGCTTCGTTAAATTTTTATCGACCAAAATTTTTTCTAAGTACTCACCCAGCGACAAGACGAATTCCTCGCGATTGTTCGTTCGCCAGTCCCGAAGATTTTTTTCCTTCTTAAGCTCCGTGAACAACTCGCCCGTACTCTTTCCAAATTTGAACAAATCAAAGCACCTCCGACGTAACATAAGCAAATAAAAATCCTCCGTCGTTTAGGCAGAGGGTTTTTGATATCTAGCGGAATGATTAAGCCGTTACATTAAGGAATTTAAGTAGCGTGTTAGTCATGACTGCCATATTTGGGAGCTGACCGGTATAAAGTCGATAAGATTCTTTGCCCTGTAGCAAAAGCATTGACATTCCGTTAAGCGTTGGATAGCCTAACTCCTTTGCGGTCTTTATCAACTTTGTTTCGGCGGGATTATAAACAATGTCATAAACGAGTGCACCTTCGGGCAACAATTTCAAATCAACGGGCGGCATATCATCCATGTTCGGGAACATGCCAAGCGGCGTCGTGTTAATCAAGATGTCCGCCTCTTGCATTAGCTCATTGAACTCTTCCGAGTTCCAATCTAGCCCTTCAACATTACCATAAGATAAAAAGTCGTTTGCGAGTGCTTGAGCCTTCTGCGGATTGCGTGCTCCAATCGTAATGTGTTCCGCCCGCTTTTTACATAAGCTCCACAAGATAGCACGAGCCGCACCACCCGCGCCTAAAACTACGGCGTGACAATCGCACGGCAAGAAATTTGCTTCGGCAAGCGAGGCAAGAAAGCCCGCAACGTCCGTATTGTAGCCAGTCAACATGCCGCCATCATTGACGACGGTATTAACCGCGCCGATAACCATTGCATCCGAGTCAATCGCGTCAAGATACTTTAAAATATTCGTCTTGTGCGGAATAGTCACGTTGAAGCCGCGAAAATCCAGTGCCTTGAGTCCTTCGACAGCAAAGTAAAGCTTAGCGGAATGAACTTGCAACGGAATATAATTATAATTCAGTAAGCCTTCTGCTTCGAACGCCGCTTTATACACCTGAGGCGATAAAGAATGCCCGACGGGATAGCCAATGATACCAAAATTTTTTACCTCTGAAGAAACCATTTAAAAGCTCCTCTCATTCATGATTGTAAAGTCATTTTATCACGCGCTTTGACGCAAGGCAACATAGCGGAATAAGATAAAGATACCACGCCGCAAAAATTGAGCTTTGCGGAGCTGAAATCGGCATTAATATTATCGCGCTGGCTATTGACCACGGAATCAGCGGTGAAATCACTACAGCGGAATTTTCAATGTTAATCGCGAAAATTTCTGCGCGTGGCTCAACTTTTTTGCATAATTGATGAGTTAGCATTATCGCAAGCGTTTGATTGCAGGAAATCATGCTCGTAATAGTCGATGCAACGATAATACTAAAAAACGGCGAAAATTCTTTGCCAAGTCGAATCATTAACGCTTGCAGACTATTCATAAAGCCCGTTGCTTGAAAAATTCCCGCGTAACAACTCGATATGCATAAAATAGCTAAGACTTTCGCCATTGAAACTATTCCGCCGCCACTTAACAGCTTTGCAAGCTCTAAATCACTCGGATAATAGCCGAACACAGCGATTTTTATCAGCTCAACGAACGATATTCCTTGAAGTTCAATCGCTACGACTGCGCAAGCTAAAATACTCGCGCTTATCATCAACTGAACCTTTAATCGAAGCAACGACAACACAATAATTAATATTGCAGGTATCAAAACGATAAAATTTATCTCAAACGACCGCGAAAAAAGCTCTTTGGCGGCGATGACGGTTAAACCTTCGCTTACGAACATTATTCCAGCTATAAAATATAACGCGCTCGCTAAAATCAGCGGAATTATCGACGTGCGAATCATTCCAACGATATTTTTATAAATATCCGTTTTAGTCAGCGTCGCTACGAGTAATGCGCTTGTTGACATCGGAGAACATCTATCACCAAAATAACAGCCCGATAAAATCGCGCCGCCCGTTAAAAAAATCGATACGCCTAAACTATCAGCTATCGCCGCGCAAATTGTCCCCATTGTCGCCGACGTTCCAAATGCAGTCCCTGTCAACACTGATATTAACGCGCAAAGCCAAAATGACATCAAAAAAATTATTGTTGGCGTGAAAAAGTCCGACGTATAAAAAATTATCGCCGGTATGACGCCAGCCGCCCTCCAATACGCCGTAATTATACCGATTAAAAGCAATGTTATCAAAATCGGCTTAATCGTTCCTATTCCAGCCTTCCACATGTCAAAAATTCTTCGCGGAGCGTGTCCTTGCTCATAAGCGTAGAAAGAAAATATCATCAAACCAAAAATCAGCGCATATAAAATCGAACAGTCCGATAAAATGCATACAACTAACGCCGAAGAAAATATTCCAAGCAAAATCGTTTCAAACATCGCTAAAGCCCCTTTCGCAAAAAAATTTTACCATAATCAGTCAAGATTATGATACAATCTGCGCGGAGGTGTTTTTTATGTATAAACTCTTAGCTTTGGACATGGACGGAACAGTTTTGAACTCTCAAAAGAAAATTTCGCCGAAAACACGAGCCGCCATCGATAATTTAATGAATCGCGGCGTTCAAGTGGTCGTTTGCACCGGTCGCAACCTCGCTGAGCTTGTAGACTACCGCGAAGACTTCAAATCTATGAATTATGGCATTTTAATTAGCGGCGGAATGATTTATGACTTTAAAAACGATAAGCCAATCAAAATTCACGGTCTCGACGAAGAAACTATCTTTAAACTCATCGATTTAGGGCTTGAAACGCAAGCTATGATTCATCTGCACACCATTAAACATTCTATAGCACGCGAAGTTGATATTCAAAACATGTCGGCATTCGGTATGGGCGTTTATCAAAACATGTTCGATAGAATTTGTGGACGTTGCGACGATTGCAAGCAATATGTTCACGATCACCCAGGCGAAGTCATCAAAGTTAATCTCTATAACCGTAGCAAAGAGGCTCGCGATAAAAATTTCGCCCGTATTCAGGCTTTAAACCTTTCGATAAGCTATGCAGAGGCTTTTAACCTTGAAATGTCGCCCGCGAACATTACTAAGGGTTCCGGACTCCATGAGCTGTGCGAATTCTTGAAAATTGACATTTCAGATACCGTAGCGATTGGCGACGCCGATAATGATAAAGAAATTTTGAAAACAGCGGGATTTTCTGTGGCTATGGGCAATGCTAGCGACGAAATTAAAAAAATCGCCGACTTCGTGACGCTTGATAACGATAATGACGGCGTTGCGTTCGCTATTGATAAAATTTTCTGTTGAACATACGAATATAACGAAAAAAACCGCCGCTCAATCGAACGACGGCTTTTTATTTGAAAAATCTTCAAGCACGCTGTAAAATGCGATTATCACCGCCGTGAATCCCTTCAGGCGAAGGAAGGGAGGTGATAATGTGTTAGATTTCTTGTTTTGGCTCCTTAAAACTATAGGTGGCTCCGTCATTGGCTATGGCGTCCACCGTGTGCTCGACTACTTGCGCAAACGTCGGTGATTCGAGCACTCTGCAGAG
>CAMNLS010000035.1 GCA_946543495.1 uncultured Selenomonadales bacterium
TTGTCGATTGCCAAATGGATTGCTGATAGCCACGAGATTAAAATTTCCGTCGCCAGTGAACTCGGTAAGGGCACGACCTTTACTTTGGAAATTCCATTCATAAAAGCGCAATATTAGATAGAAAGATGATTAGATAGAAAGCTTTTAATCGTTCTATCTCTTTATCTTTTAATCTTTAAACTAAACTAGAGCGTGTTGAATAAGTATCAGGACGCTATGAATTGACCGATGAGCAATGGAACAAAATCAAACATTAAAATCCCGTCGCAATCGCAAAACTTTGATTTATTCAACACGCCCTAAAAAAACAGAGCCCGAAGGCTCCTCCGCTATTTAAGTTAATAATGGTTTATTCATGTTTTATTTTTGTGTGGTAACCACTCGACTTGAATTTTAACTTCCTCTTCAGCTTTTGCATTTATTTTGTGTTTATAAGGCTTCTTGAGCCAAGCAGAAGTGAGCGTATCGAATATTACTTGTCCATTAACAATCAGCTTAGTGTAGTCAATCCAATAAGGAATGATTTTAGAGTTATCATTCGGGTCTTTAACCTTTACGCCTCTAAGATTTAAGTCAATTTGTCCATCTGCAGTTGCTTTGACGATAATTTCCAATGACCCCACAGAGGATTGAATAAAGTAACCAATACCTTCCTTTTGGAACCAATCCGGTTTAAAAACTTTGGCTTTGTCGTCGGAGATGGAGAAGATTTGAAAATCGCCCTCCGTTGACATCAGTTTAATATCTAGTCTGGCTGTTTTAGATAGCTTTTGCCATTTACAAAGATATTTAAACGTTGTATCAGGTACGAGCGTTTTTATTTTATCGAAGTCGCCGACTTTAAGAGCCGCACGGACTTTGCTTGCGCTTATCGGTTCGCCGTTGATTTCCTTGCGTGGTATCTCACAGAACTCCACGCCGTAACGCGGCAAGATTTCCTTCATGGTCTCGTTGTATTGGCGTGTAACATTATCGGTCGGCTCTTCGCCCGCAAAACGCACTGTTATTCCCAGAGTCGGCGCAATTTCCCGCCCGAATATCTCAACGTCCTCGCTCGAATCAACTTGCACGTCTTGTAGTTTTGCTTTACTGAAGTAGCCGCTGAACGTCGTCTGTGATATGATGAACTTCCCGCTCGGCAACACCTCAACGTTCGGAAGATGGCTCACGCCCTGCTTAACAAGTTCAATTCTGTCTGCGAAGGGAAATTCGCTCTTATCTTCTTCTACTACGAAAATATAAAGTTTTGTAACTTTTGATGCCGCGTACTCGACTAAATATTGATGCCCCAACGTGAAAGGATTGCAATTCATGACCAGTGCACCGATTTGAGGTCGCCGTGCTTTAAGTTGCTTTTTGTAAGCCGCTAGCTCTTCGTTGACGATGTTTGAAGTTACGCCGCCTTGTTCTGCCCAAGAAGGTATTCCATAGCGGTGATAGTATGGGGGGGGGGGGGACGGATAACTAAATTCTTTGTCACGGAAGAAATTGTTCTACGTCAGGAATTTGAAATATTTTTCTGCTACAAGTTTATAACCAATCTCATTGACGTGACCTTGTCTACAATAAATTTCTTTGTAATCGTTCGGCGGGTCGAAGGCATCACTCACATAACAAAATGGGATAACGTCATCATTTGAATGCAGATTAAAAATGTAACAAAAGATTATATCGCCAGGTTTATAATTAATTTTGTTGAGATTATAGAAAGCATCCTGATAACGCCCTACATAAGGTTGACTTTCATTCTCAACGCGATAAGGTAAATTATTTTCGTTGAGTATTTTCTGAAGGTAACTTTCTATTGTCTTATCATAAGGCGCGTTTACACCATAAAAATGACATGGACCAAAAAAATAAATACGGTTTTGAAAATGCTCGGGCTGATAAGCGGTCATTCGCTTGCCGTTTTTAATCAGACTCGGATAATCGCGATCTAACATTGAAGAGGTACCATCCATATTTCTTTTCGCTTTAGAAGCCAAAACAAGCTCAAGAACTTGTGCATTAGTATAGCCAAATTTATCTAACGGCGTTTCGATATGTTTATCTCCAGCATTGCGAATAGCACGAGCTATATTATCAGCTGTACAGAGTGATTCGTTAAATTCCTTTCCGCCTACATATCTATTAATATCAGGAAAATTAGTTAGTATTAATTTCACTTGCGGATGACGTTGCAGAAAATTTAACAAAGGAATGTTTACGTATGTCTGTTGAACACAAAATTTTTCCATATCGACGAAACGAACAATTTTCTCTTTATTTACTGCAACGTTTTTCTTCGTGAGAAGTATAACTTTATCAAAAGCATTGATATTCATCGAGGGGAAATTTTTAACTGCGATTCTTTTATGAAAAATGCTTCCCTTAGATAAAATAATATTACCATTTTCGTCACCGTCAATAAAACAAAACTCCGCCAACACTCTTCCATCGTAATTGAATTGCGCGTAAATTTCTCTAAGAAAGAATTCTGCACTTTTCTCCAAGACGAACAGCGGCTCTTTTATTCCGTTGTCGATACAGTATTGCGGAAGAGTATATCCTCCTGCAAAACAACAACGCAACTTGATAAAAAGTTCTTCACCCATATATCAAGCCTCCTAAAAAATTTATCGGCGCAGATTATAACAAAAGATTTTATTATAAGCAATAAAAAACAGAGCCCGAAGGCTCTGTTAAAGTTTCATCTTTTTTCTTGCGGATATTGTGGCTGATTGTATTGTTGCGGCTGGTTATATTGCTGTTGAGATTGGTCATATTGTTGCGGCTGTGAATTATACTGTTGCTGGGATTGGTCGTACTGCGGTTGTGGATTATACTGTTGCTGAGATTGATTGTATTGCGGTTGTGGATTGTAACTCGTCGGCTGTGAATAGGATTGAGAATAAGCCTGTTGTGCCGCCTGCTGATTCATCTGTAGCTTTGCCTGCTGAAGAATTTGCCGCGCATGTTCAAGACCCGATTGCGCCTGTTGCACGCCTTGGAAAGTGTTTGTCACGTGGGCAATCAGTTGGTCGAAGACTTGATTGGCGTAGCGGTCGGCGTCTTCTTGAAGTTGCTTAGAGTTCTGGCGTGTCCGCTCCATTATCTCGGCTTCTTGTTGTTGGGCTTGACTTAAAACCATTCGCGACTTTTCACGCGCCTTGATGACGATATCATTTTCATCGAGCATTTGTTCTGCTTGCATTTGCGCTTGCTTGATGATATTGCTTGCCTCAAGTTGTGCGTTCTGTAAGATGTTGTCACGTTCCTTCATGACTTCGGTTGCGTGTTCGAGTTCCTGCGGCAAATCTTTGCGTAGCTCTTCCACCAAGTGAATCAAATCTTCTTCCGCTATGAGCGTCTTGTTTGTTAGCGGCAAATGCGGCGCACCTGCCACTAAGCTTTCTATTTTGTCCAATGTGTTTCGTACTGCCATAACCATCCCCTCTTGCAGTTGTTGATATTGAGGAATTCAAATTTTCATTTTTGATTGAAGCGCGAACTCCACGCACTCCGGCACTAGCCCATGAACGTCGCCGCCGAAGTGAGCAAGTTCCCGAACGCCAGAAGAACTTATAAACAAAAATTCGGGGGCTGTCAACAAAAAAATCGTGTCGACGTTCGGGATAAGATGTTTCATCATCTGCGCCGTATTTACTTCGTATTCAAAGTCAATTGCCGAACGCAACCCGCGAATTATTAAATTGATGTCATGTTGCTTTATGTAATCGGCGGCAAGTCCGTTGTAACCGTCAACAGTCACGTTGCCGATATGAATTGTCGCTTGGCGCAGAAGGTCAACGCGTTCTTGCATGTTGAAGAGATATTTCTTCTGCTCGTTGATGAACACGCAGATAATCAATTCGTCGACGAACTTTGCCGCCCGCTCAAAAATATTTACATGCCCATTAGTCACAGGGTCAAAGCTCCCAGTGCAAATTGCCTTCGTCATGTTGTCGGGTTCCTTTCCAATATCGTTATTGCCGTCGTGTGTCCGTAGGTTATTCGCCGTATCAATTCAAAGTTGCTTGCTAAAGTTTCTTGTGCGCCCTGCTCGACGATTATCAAGCCTCCCGCCTTCAGCAAGTTTAATTCGGCTACGAGGTCTAATGACCTTTGCGCCAGCCCCTTTGAATATGGCGGGTCGCTGAAGATTAAATCGAACGTTTGATTCTGCTTGCCGAGTCGCTGAAGAATTTTTTCAAAGTCGCCGCGCAGAATATTGCAGTCGGTGAACTTCGCCCGTGTCACGTTGTCGCGAGTTATTTCCGTTGTCGCCGCGTCGATAAAGGTCGCTGACCTTGCACCGCGTGATATTGATTCAAGACCTAAGGCTCCCGTGCCCGCGAAGATGTCCAATACCGCATCGACTTCCGCGAAGTTTATCAGCCCGCTCAATACGCTGAACAGTGACTCCTTAACGCGGTCGCTCGTCGGGCGTGTCGAAAGCCCTGCAGGCGTCTTCAACCTCAAGCCCTTAGCTTTGCCCGTGATGATTCTCATCTAAGCAAGTCAATCTTTTCAATCTCGTAGCCGTGCTTGTTAAGTGCCGCGACTATCCTGTTAATGTGCTCTTGATTGTGTGTCTCAACCGTGACTTCCAAGACGACCTTTTTAAAGCTGTCAGTCACTCGCGCTTGATCGTGTTCAAGCTTGATGACGTTGGCATTCTCTTCCGTGAGGATTCGCGACACGTTCAAGAGTTCGCCGGGCTTATCGGCAAGCAACACGCCAAAGCAAAAGATTCTGCCGCGAACAATCAACGCCTTATCAATCAGCGCACTAAGCGTGGAAATATCAATGTTGCCGCCGCTGACTATGGCGACGACTTTTTTATTCTTAAAGCCGAGCTTATTCAACGCCGCCAACGATAAGACGCCCGCGCCCTCGGCAATGAGTTTGTGCTTTTCGATAAGGTAAAGCAACGCCGACATGATTTCCATTTCGTTGACGGTGATGATTTCGTCAAGATATTTTTTGCAAAAGGCAAACGTCAAATCGCCCGCCGTCTTGACCGCGCAACCGTCCGCGACTGTGTCCGAAGTCTTGAGCGAAACAATCTTGCCCGCGTCAAGTGCCGCCTTCATGCAAGCCGCGTTCTCTGGCTCCACGCCGATAACTTTAACCGTCGGGCTAACAACCTTAGTAGCGAGAGCGACGCCACTGGCGAAGCCTCCGCCGCCAATCGGAACCAAGATTGCGTCTACGTCCTTAAGTTCGTTGATAATCTCAAGCGCAGTCGTGCCTTGCCCAAGCAGAACTTCCAAATCGTTGAACGGATGAATGTAAACGTAGCCATGCGCCTTGCAAAGTTCCAAGCTGTACTTGTAAGCGTCGTCGAAGCCGTCGCCGTGCAAGACAACTTCCGCACCATAAGCTTTGGTCGCCTCGACTTTAAGAATTGGAGTGGTCGCGGGCATACAAATAACCGCCTTGACGCCGAGCCTTTGAGCCGCGAACGCTACGCCCTGTGCGTGATTGCCCGCCGACGCCGTAATAACTCCGCGCTTGCGTTCTTCGTCCGTTAGTTGACTGATTTTATTATACGCGCCGCGCAATTTGAATGCTCCTGTGTGCTGCATGTTCTCCGGCTTAAGAAAGACTTCGTTGCCGCTCAGCTCAGAAAAAAATTCGCTCTGAATGAGTTTCGTCTTCTTGACAATGCCGGCAAGCTGTTTATCTGCGCGGTACACGTCAGCTATCGTCGTGCGCTCGACTATGGCGGCGGGCGTCGACGGCTCAGCTTGATTTTTCGTGTCGCTCAATTTAAAACCTCCCGTTGCTTAGTCTAGATACTTTAACATTACAAAGCCCCCACGTCAAACAAAAAAAGTCGGACGAACTTTTGAAGCGTTCGCCCAACCTTTTATAGTGAAGCTTCTTCAATGCGTCGTCTTAAGATATTGCAAGTCGCCAAAGAAGTAAGAAGCAGTCGTGCCGCCGTCAATGAGGAAGTCCGCGCCGCTTATGAAGCGTCCGCGACTCGACATTAAAAATTCTGCGAGGTCGCCGACTTCATCGGGTGTACCGACTCTGCCCGCGGGCGATGCCTTAAGCATGTTGCGATAACCTTCGCCGCGAGGTCCTTTGAGTTCGTCAGCGGCAAGAGGCGTGATGATTATGCCGGGGCTGATTGAATTAATCGTAGCACCGCGCTTGCCCCAAGGCGTCGCCTGCCCCATGACGCGCAAGACGTTGCAACGTTTGGAATACTGATAAGCCTTGAGGGTGTCGGTTATCGCTTTGATGAACGGCAGGTCAAGTAGCTCTTCGGTCGGCGTCGGTGCCAACTGAAAATCTTGCTCCGCCGTCAACGCGCCGAGCCTGTGCCCGCTCTGCGAAGAGATTATCACGCCCGAACCGCCGTCCGCGATGACTTTGCCGAACTCTTCAAGCAAAACCGCCGTGCCGTACAAGTCAACCTTCAATATTGCGGCAACGGGTGCTTGCGAAGGACTCACACCCGCCGCGTTAATGAGATTCTTTACCGCGCCGAAGCTTTGCGCATGTTCGACGAGCTTTAAGATTGATTCGCGGCTTGAAATGTCTACGGCGATTGTTGAAGTCTCGAAGCCTGCGCTCTCAAAGATTTGCGCCGCCGCGTGAGCCGCCTCAAGTTTCAAGTCGCCAAGCACGACATGTTTACCTGCGCCGACGCGCCGAGCTATTGCTTGACCGATTGAACCCGTGCCGACGAGTACAACTACATCTTTCATGACTCCTCCTCCTCAATCGACGCTAATCAATTCGTATTGCGTGTTGCCCATTTTATGTTCAGCCATAGCGGAAAGCTGTCTAAGCCCGTGCCTTGACTCAATACGTTCGCGAAGGTCTTTAGTATCGTTGGCAGTCCACACGAGGTCGCAACACGCTTGGTCAATGGCAAGAATATCAGTCGACGCCAGAATTCCAACGTCAGCGCAAGTTGGCTCAGCCGCATGAGTACCCGCGCAGTCACAATCAACCGACATTCGGCGCATAACGTTAAGGAAGACAATCCGCTTGCCGAAGTAGTCGCAGGTCGCCTTGCCACTATCAGCCATGCGCTCCATTAGGTGTTCTTTAAGCGGGAACGTTCCGTCAAACCAATTAACATTTATAGGTGGCATACCAAGCTTGGTGTCGTAGCCATGAACTTGAACCTTGCCAACGTGCCCTGAAGCCATGCCGATTGCAATATTCTTAAGACTGCCGCCGAAACCGCCCATTGCGTGACCTTTGAAGTGAGTTAAGACGATGACCGAATCATAATTGACGAGGTGCCCGCCCATAGCAACTTCGTTAAGGTGGAAGCCGCCGCGCACAGGGAAATTAACGTAGTCTTCGTCAGCGTCCATGATGTCGACGGGGCAGAAGTCCCAGCCGTTCGTCCGAAGCGTCTCAAGGTGGTCATCGGTGGTGTAGCGTTTGCCGACGTAAAGCGTATTGGTTTCGATGATATTGCTATTGGGCACTTGCGCTTGAAAGGCTCTTACCATGTCGCGCGGCAAGATGTTAGGACCATGAGGCTCGCCGGTGTGGAGCTTGATTGCAACTTTGCCGAAAATTTCACCGTTAATCTTGTTGTAAAGCTTAATCAAATGCGGCGCGTCGATTTTGTCAGTGAAGTAGACTTTAGCCGCCGAGCCGGTGTATTTGGTGCCGGTGACGTTCTTGGAGCCGACGACCGGAGCCGCGTGGAGATTGAGAATTTTTTTAGGCTTAGATGCCTCTGCTACGTTGAATTGACTGACTGCCGCGCCGACTGCCGCCGCGCCCGCCAGCTTGAAAAGGTCTCGCCGTGTAATGTCCATGATGATTCCTCCTTAAATTAAATTGAGTCGCTTAAGCTTGTCAGCGACGATTGATTCGGCTTGAGCAGGATTATTTTGCGCAATCGCGCCGCGCAGTTCAAAGCCCTGCAAAATCTTGGCAGTCGGGCACGTCAAAGAAATTGTCTGGTCGGTGCTTGAAAGACCGCTGCCGCCATGTGTACAGAACGGAATGATTTTCTTGCCGCTGAAGTCGTAACGCTCAAGGAAAGTGTAGACGACCTGCGGGGCATCTCCATACCAAATTGGATAGCCGACGAAGATTAAATCGTAGCCGGATATGTCGACGCCTCCGATGAACTCCGGACGAGCCTTAGTTGCCTTCTCGCGGCTCGCAACGGTCTTACACTCTTCGTAGCTGTCCGGATAGGGAATGACGGGTTTAATCTCGAACAAGTCGCCGCCGACCTTAGCGGCAATCATTTCCGCGACAATCGCCGTGTTGCCCTTGCTTATGTTGCCGAGTCCGTATTCCTCACCCGTGCGCGAGAAGTAAGCGACGAGAATTTTTTCATTCGTAGCGGCGTGAGCTTTCCCGACTGATAAAAGAACTCCCGCCGAGCCTAAGAGCTTCAAAAAGTTTCTGCGTGTCATGTCCATAGTCAAGTCACCTCAAGAAGTTTTTATGATTATAAAACTTTGAGCCGACTTCATGTAAATAATTTAGCGCAAAAAAAATTCCCGCCTTGAACGGGAACTCCGATTAAAATTTATTTAAGCTTAGCTTGCAACTTTATTTGAATGGCGTTTATTTCACGTCCCGACGAAAAATTTTCTGCGCCGTTCTTCGTCCAAGCACTCCACGCGCCGTTGACCTCGTGCACGCGATAGAGTATGTCAAAACTCTTTGCGCCGTCCTCGTCGAGGCGAATTTTTATGCCCGTGATGAATTTATTTGGCGTGCCAGCTATCTGCGCGGTTGAAAAGTCTTTAGACCAGCCGCCGCAATACACCGAATAAAAAACGTCGTGTAAAGGCTCCGTGAACTCAATCCTTATCGCCTGAATTCCAAGCGGCGTGTCAAGCTGTGCGCTTGGTTGATTCTCGCTCTTCCAAGCTGATGAACTATTCCGCCCCGTGTAAGTTTGATAACGAAGTAGCGGACGCCCTTTAGTCAAAGACTGCTCCAATGTCACGACACGATTGCAAAGATTTTTTAAAGAGTAAAGCCACAGTTCCGGCTTATCTTCGGAAGGATACCTACGCAACCAGAAGTCAAGATAATCATTCAACGCCGCGTCGAAATATAAATTATCGTCGTCGTCTTCGATACGTTCGCCAAAATAATCCGTCACAAAATTTTTCCAATGACGATTCGAGCCAATCAAACACACGCCCAAAGTTTGTTCGGCGTACAAAAAATTTTTCGAGGCGTCGACAATGTAGCAGTTGAACTTGAAAGCCTCATTGATAAAGGTTTGGAAGGGCAAAGCGGCATGTGTGCGCGTGAGCATTATAAAATTAGCGGTCGGCTTACAGAACATCGCCCAATGCGTCAAGGTGCCCATCGTCGCCGCTAACTCATCTGCGCCCATGATGATTGATATTTGCTCTTCAAGCGGCAAATTCTCCGGCGAGATGACCTCGAAGCCGCGAGCCGCGAAGAAGTCTTCAAAATATTTTTCGTTAAAGCAATGCGAGCCTTTCAAGTCTTTTGACTTCGCAAATTCCGTTTGAGTCAGATAAATTTTCTTGACGGCGGCGGGCAAAACGTGCGACTTTATCGCCTGATACGGGAGCAGAAATTCTTTCGTGAAAGTTCCTAAGCCGTAGCGTAAATGTTCGGGCACGTAATGCGCTTGCTCCGGCACCGTGACCGACCGACACTGCATAGGCTTATCAACATAAATAATTCGCTCCTTAGCAATGCCCATTAGCCTGAAGAAGTCATCGAACCACGCATGATAACCGCCGTGAGTCGTCGTGATGAATAAA
>CAMNLS010000036.1 GCA_946543495.1 uncultured Selenomonadales bacterium
GCGCCATGTACAAAGCCAGCATGAACATTAAAATTAATTGCGTCGTGTAAGCTTTGGTCGAGGCAACTGCAATCTCTGGACCTGCCCAAGTGTGTAAGACTTGATGAGCTTCGCGGGCTATCGATGAGCCGACAACATTTGTTATGGCTAAAGTCTTCGCGCCGAGTCGTTTCGACTCTTTCAACGCCGCAAGAGTGTCTGAAGTCTCGCCCGACTGGCTAACGACGATAACCAACGTTTTATCATCGACAATCGGGTCGCGGTAACGATATTCGCTCGCTAAGTCTACTTCAACTAACTTACGCGCAAGCTTTTCAATATAAAATTTGCCAACAAGTCCGGCGTGATAAGCAGTGCCGCACGCCACGATATAAATCTTGTCAATGCCGTCAAGGAAGTTTTTATCCCAGTTCAACTCTTCGAGAACGATTGAGCCTCCGTCTTTGGCAATGCGCTTGCTCATCGTGTCGCGAACGGCTTTAGGTTGCTCGTTAATCTCTTTAAGCATGAAATGTTCGTAGCCGCCCTTTTCCGCCGCCTCAGCATTCCAAGTCACGTGGAAGACTTTCTTTATGACAATGCCGCCTTGACGATTCATAACCAACACGGAATCTTTCTTGACGAGAGCCATCTCGCCATCGTTCAAAATGTAAGTGTCGCGCGTGTGATTGATAATCGCGGGAATGTCCGAGGCGATGAAGTTTTCGCCTTTGCCGAGTCCGACGATTAAAGGGTTGTCCTGCTTCGCGCAAATTAAAATGTCGGGGTGAGCCTTCGCCATAAACGCTAACGAGTAGGAGCCTTCAATCTTGCTTAAGACTTCGCGGACTGCTTCGACGAAGTCGCCGTGATAAACTTCCTCCAGCAAGTGCACGATAACTTCCGTATCAGTCTCGGAAGTGAACTTGTGACCGCGTGCAAGCAAACCTTCTTTGAGCGGCAGATAGTTTTCGATAATGCCGTTATGCACGACGACAAAATCTTCGTGGCAATCGGTGTGAGGGTGCGCGTTGCCGTCGGAAGGTCTGCCGTGCGTTGCCCAACGCGTATGACCTATGCCGACTGTGCCGGCGGGCAATCTGTTCTTCAACTTGTCTTTTAGCGCGTCCAATCTGCCGACAGCCTTTTCAATAAAAATATTATCGCCGCAATCGACTGCAATGCCCGCCGAGTCGTAGCCGCGATATTCTAACTTCGTCAGCCCGTCCAAAAGAATAGGAGCCGCCTTTTTATCGCCAATGTATCCGACTATACCGCACATAACTTTTATCCTCCAAAAAATTTTTTAGCTCGAACGCGGCGATTAGCTTCAATTTATTAAAGACTCAGCCGCGCTTATAGGGTCAAGCGTCACGCTTGCTACGCATGAATTTTCTATGAATCAACTAGCGGCGATTATATCTTACTTACCTTGCACAGTCAATCAGTTATCAAAGCTCCATGAGTGAATAGTCGTGCCTCGTGTGAAGAATTATTTTAATCAAGTCCTCGAACGTCAACGAGATAGTTGCGGTGTTGGTGTTCGGGTGGAGCAAAAGTTTTTTCCCTTGAAGTTCGGCGTCAATGATGAGCCGAACTTTTTTAGTAACGTCATTGATTATGCCAAGCGGCGTGACGGCTCCCGTGTGCAAGCCCAAAAGTTTTTCTAGCTCTTCTTCCGACGCGAATGACAATCGCGGCAAGTTCAAAGCTTTGGCGATGAGTTTTAAGTCGGCGCGTCTATCGGCGGGCAACGTCAGCAAAAAATAATCGCCGCGCTTACTCCGCAGGAAAAGATTCTTGCATGCTTGCCCGTCGAGCTTCTCAAAGATTCTAAGTTGCCGCGACTCTTCAACCGTATAAACTGCCGCGTGCTCCAGTAGCCGATAACTTATTCCGAGTTCCTTTAAAAGTTCAAAGATGTTCATGACTCCTCCAAAAGTTTTTGCCGTCATTATAGCCGAAAGAATATTTCCGTTGCAAATATAGAAATGTTTTTTGTATACACTTGAAATTTTCTGATAAAAGGGCTATAGTGGCGGCGTAAAAAATCTTTTGAGAAGGAGTTGGTTTTATGTTTTGGGCTGAGTTAATGGTCGTGCTGGCAATGCTGATTATCGGCGCACGCTACGGCGGAATTTTCCTTGGCATGTCGAGTGGTTTCGCTATAGCAATTTTAGTCTTCGGCTTTGGACTCGCGCCAGGCAACCCCGCTATCGATGTCATTATGATTATCATGACGGTCGTCGTTATCGCGGCGACGTTGCAGGCGTCAGGCGGCATGGATTATTTAATTCAAATCGCGGTTAAGCTCTTGCGCAAGAATCCGAACCGCATCAGCTATTATGCTCCGATTATTAGTTGGGTCTTTACGTTCATGTGCGGCACGGGCAATATCTCGTTCGGTATCCTGCCGGTTATCGCTGAAGTTGCTCGCGAGGCGGGCGTTCGTCCTGAACGTCCAATTTCAATGTCGGTTATCGCCTCTCAGCAAGCGATTACTGCCTGTCCGATTTCCGCCGCTACCGTCGCACTCGTCGGGCTGTTGTCTCCGCAGGGCGTCACGCTCATTGATATTCTAATCGTCTGCATTCCCTCGACGCTTATCGGTGTCATTGCTGGTTCGTTATGGGCGGCTCGCATGGGCAAAGATTTATCCGTTGACCAAGAGTATCTTGACCGCGTCGCACGCGGTGAGGCTGCTCCCATTAACGAGAAAGCTCAAATCGCTGAGGCTAAAGAGTTCTCCGCCTCGACCAAACGCGCCGTCTGGATTTACCTTCTGGCAACCGTTATCGTCGTCATCTTCGGTATCTTCCCTGAGCTTAGACCTTCGGCTATGCTCGGCGATAAGATGGTTAGCTTTACGATGACTATGTGCATTGAAATGGTTATGATGGCTATGGCGGGCGTGATGATTATCGCTTGCGGCGTGAAGGTCAATTCGATTATTGAACAGTCCGTCTTCCGCAATGGCTTAATGGGTGTCTATTGTATCTTCGGCTTGACGTGGGCGGGCGATACCTTGACGCGCAATAACATTGACTTTATCAAGTCAGGCGCGGCTGATATGATTTCCGCTTATCCGTGGGTCTTCGCGATTATTTTATTCCTGCTGTCCGCCGTCATCTTAAGTCAGGCGGGAACGATTGGTGCATTGGCTCCGCTCGGAATAGCTTTAGGCATTACGCCGCCCGCGATGATTGGTATGTTCCCCGCAGTCAACGGTTATTTCCTCGTTCCGATTTATGCTACGGTTCTGGCAGGTATCGCCTTCGACCGCACGGGCACTACTCAAATTGGTAAGTTCGTCTTTAACCACAGCTTCCAAATTCCCGGCTTGATTACGTGTATCGTTAGCGTGGCAGTCGGCATGGCTTTGGCTAATGTTTTAATCTAAAATTTTTTAGGAGGTCTCAAGCATGAGAAAGGAACATGATTTTTTAGGAGAGATTGAAGTCCCCGACGAGGCTTATTACGGTGTGCAGACCATGCGCGCTATCGAGAACTTCACAATCACCGGGCGCAGGCTCGACGAAGATTTTATCAAGTCGCTGGCTAAAGTTAAGAAGGCGGCGGCTCAAGCTAACATGGAGACCGGTCGCCTTAACCGCAAGATTGGCAACGCGCTTGTTCAGGCGGCGGAAGAAATTATCGACGGCGAGTTCATCGACCAATTCCCCGTCGACCCGATTCAAGGCGGCGCGGGTACTTCAATTAACATGAACATGAACGAAGTCCTTTGCAATCGTGCACTTGAGATTATCGGCGAGGCTAAGGGACGCTACGACATCATCAGCCCGAATAATCACGCGAACATGGCGCAATCCACGAACGACAGCTTGCCGACTGCCATTAAAGTTTGCTTGACGTACAAGAGCCACAACGTAACCGACGCGCTTGACTATCTTGCCCGCGCTCTTGAAGACAAAGCGGAAGAGTACAAAGACATTCTCAAGATGGGTCGCACACACTTACAAGACGCCGTGCCGATTACGCTTGGTCAAGAAATGGGCTCGTATGCTTCGGCGATTCGTCGCAGTATTCGCCGTATCGAATGGGCGATTGATAGTATCCGCTTGATTAACATGGGCGGCACCGCCGTCGGCACTGGTCTTAATGCCGAGCCTGCTTACATTAAAATTGTCGCCCGCAAGCTCCGCGAGATAACCGGCGAGAACTTCGAGACTTCTACGAACATCATCGACGCCACCAATAACACTGACGGCTTTGTTGACGTTAGCTCCGCTCTGAAGAACACCGCGCTTGTCCTTATCAAAATGGCGAACGACTTCCGGCTTATGGCGTCGGGTCCTCGTTGCGGTCTCAATGAACTGTTCCTGCCAAAGCGTCAACCTGGTTCGTCGATTATGCCCGGCAAGGTCAATCCCGTTATTGCTGAGGTCATGGATCAGGCGTGCTATCAAGTCATCGGCAACGACCTAGCAGTTACACTCGGCGTCGAGAACGGGCAATTCGAGTTGAACGTCATGGAACCGATTATGGCTTACAACCTGTGCAGCTCAATGAATTATCTTGCCAATGCGTCGCGGACGTTCGTCGACAAGTTGCTCATCGGGCTTGAGCCGAACCGCGAACAGTGTCAGAAGTGGTTAGATAGTTCCGTTGGTGTCGTTACGGCTCTGTTGCCTCATTTGGGCTACGAGCAATGCTCAATGCTTGCTAAGGAAGCATACGCCACACGCCGCCCGATTCGCGAAATCATTTTGGAAAAAGGTCTGCTCACTGAAGAACAGCTTAAAGTTTACATGTCGCCCGAAAAGATGACGCGTCCCGGCATCACCAACTGAAACTTAACGCCTTAAAAAATATTTCAGCCCCCTCCGAATGTGGAAGGGGCTTTTAATTGTCAGAACGCTGAATGCGCTTTACATTGGCTGCAACGTCACGTTGCCCCCGCGCAGATTTTTACGCAGGAGGATTTTTTTCATGTGCGCGGCGAGTGGCTACGAATCATCATGGCGACACCGCGTTACGTTATTTGTCAACTTTTTAAAAGTTGTCAGCCAGGCGGCCAAGTCATTTTACGTTTGGCAAGGAAGTGAACATGTAAATGCGGAACAGTCTGCCCGCCATCCTTACCCGTGTTTATTGTGAGACGGAAGCCCACCTCGTCAACGCCAAGATCAGCGGCGAGCTTGGGCACCACGTCAACGAAGATATGCGCGGCAAGTTCTTTGTCCTCCGCTTGAAAGTGCGCGACGCTCTGAATGTGTTTCTTAGGGACAATCAGCACGTGCACGGGAGCTTTCGGCGACAGGTCTTTAAAGGCAATGACAGTGTCGTCTTCGTAAACTTTTTGCGAGGGAACTTCGCCCGCCGCTATCTTACAGAAAATGCAATCGTTCATGCTAAAACCTCCTGAATTTATTTTAAGCCCGCCGCCCCTCAATCGTCAACGGCAATAACATGCTTAACGCCGTAGTATTGAGCAACGAGCGAGTTTTTATAAGTGTTGAGATTGCCTTCAATGCCCGCGAAGTGTTTTAGCTCCGTAACTGCGCTTCGGTCGCCGTGAATAATTTTAAAGCGTTGGCGAATTGGCATTGAGGGCATTGGAATAGGATCAAGTTCGGCGTTGCGTTGAATGTATCTAACTTGACGCCGCGCCGCATTGAATATCGACAGGTCAACATAAATCAGCGTGGCGAAGTAAGATACAAAGCTTAAAAGAATGATTAAAGACACGGGGCGCAGAAAATTTTTTGGCAAGGTCAGCCACGTCTTTAAATGTTGTCGTTCCAATTCGAGGATAGCTGAACTTGACGCAACTAAGATAAATGACAGCGACGTTATCGAAATGCGCGTATTGTATTCGGGCGCGAAGAGCAAAGCGATCGGCACGAGTAAGCCCGCCGCCGTGAATGCCAGCATTAAAATTTCTGCCATCGTTGTCTTAGTCGAAGTGCGCCGCAAAAAATAAATTAACATTGGAATCAACGCGATTAAATCTGTCAGCACGACTCTTGAAAAACCTTCCGACAGGTGAGCAAAGAAAAGTTCCTTAGTGTAAATAAAATTCGGGTGCAAGACTTCCAAACGTAAGAAATTGCTAGGTGCAAAAACCATGAGCGCAAATCCGACGCTTACTGCGATTAAACCCGCAATCATCCACGGTCGGAAAATGCTTCGCGCCTTGCACATGACGGTTAGAAATAATGTCAAGCAAACTGTAGCAAAAGAGCCCGCCTCATTCGAGCAACCCGCCTGCAGTCCAAGCAAAATCATCAACACGACGTTTAACAGAGAATTTGCCGCCTCACGTGAGCGCAACGCTTTGACATACGGCGTCAAGAAGAATAATTGAAAGAACGCCATCCAAAGATAATTGCAAGAACCCGTAAGCCAGAACATACTAAACGCCGACGACGGCATTAAGATAAAAATTGTAAAGAAAATCCAAAGCAGAGCAGTCCGCGAAATTTTTAGCCACGTGTTAGCAAGGTTGATTATCGTCAAGATTAGGAAGACGAACATAATCGTGTTGGCAATGTCGAAGGCGGGCTTGCCGAGCCAAACAAAGAATTGCACCAGACCGCAGGCAAAGATTTTCCCACTCCACGTGAAGTAATATGATTGCAACGAATTAAAAATGTCAGCAAGCGACGAAATGCGTTCACGGTGTTCAATGTCAGGTGAGCCGAATTGCATTGCTTCCAAGTTGCCGCCGTGAGCACCGTCCCAGATGAAAGCGTAAGCGTAGTCGTCATAGCACAGCGGCAAAAAGGTCGTTCGTACAAAGAAAAAGCCCGCAAACATCGTGAATAGAATCAACGACCGCGAAGAATCAATCGTCCTTGCAAGGTATCTTAGAACGCCCAAAAGGCAACCTCCTTTAATCAATTAGGGCAACGGCTTTTGAAAGCGTCTCGCCAATATTCTCGCGAATCACAAGTTCGGCGTCGACATCTGCATGAGTAGCCGTCTTATTAATCAAAATCAGATGACGCCCTCGAAAATAATCAATCAGCCCCGCCGCAGGGTAGACGATTAAGCTTGTGCCACCGACAATCAAAGTATCCGCATCGGAAATCGCCCTAATCGAATTGGATATGGTCTTGTTGTCAAGTTGTTCGCCATAGAGGACGACATCGGGCTTGACGATACCGCCGCACTTTTCGCAGTGAGGCACGGGAACATTTTCCATGACATAATCAATGTCGTATTTCGCGCCGCACTTAACGCAATAACTTCGCCGAATCGAACCGTGTAGCTCATAGACGACACGCGAGCCCGCCACTTGATGAAGTCCGTCAATATTCTGCGTGATGACTGCACTTAAAATTCCGCGCCGCTCCAATTCAGCAAGCGCAATGTGTCCGGCGTTGGGCTTGGCGTCTAAATAAACGAAACGTTCACGATAAAACGCGAAGAACTCTTCAGGGTGCTGAACGAAGAATTTATGTGATGCCATTTCCTCCGGCAAAAAAGTTTGATTAAGCTTCTGATTATAAATGCCATTCGCACTTCGGAAATCAGGAATGCCCGACTCGGTGGACATGCCCGCGCCGCCAAAGAATACTGCGCTTACACTGTTCGACAAAATTCGGCTTAGTTTTTCAATATCCGTCATCACGTTTCGCCTCCCATAAATATTTAATGTAAGTAGCAATGCGCATGCGTTGCGTACGAACGCGGGCACACGCTCCGACTTGATTAATGACTTCGGCGCGACCGTTGGGTCAAGCGTCACGCTTGAATTGTAATTCACGGCACGGCTTTTATCAACTTGTCTTGAAATTTATTTTTGCTTTGATATAATTCGCGGCGTAATAAATCACAAGGAGGCAACCTTTATGAAGGGAAAATTTTTTGCAACGATAACTTTGGCGGCGACGCTCTTATTGACGGGCTGTGGCGGCGGTGAACAACCTGCGCCTAAAGCTGACGGCGATAAACTTGCCGCAAGTTCCGAGACAACTTTAAAAATCGGCGCGACGCCCGTGCCGCACGCTGAACTTTTGGAGCAGATTAAGCCCGACCTCGAAAAGGAAGGCATTAAGCTTGAGATTGTCGAGTTCAATGATTACGTTCAACCGAATATCGCGCTCAACGACAAGGAGCTTGACGCTAACTTCTTCCAGCATGAACCTTATCTTAATGACTTCATTAAGGAGCACAAAGACGTTAAGTTAAAGAACGCGGGCGGCGTACATGTCGAGCCTATGGGCGTTTATTCCAAGAAGATTAAGGACTTAAAAGAGCTTGCCGACGGCGCGACGGTTTCAATCCCGAACGACCCGACCAACGGCGGACGCGCTCTGCTCCTCTTGCAAAAGGCTGAATTGCTTAAGCTCAAAGACGGCGCGAACGAAACGGCAACAGTTCAAGACATCGCCGACAATCCCAAGAACTTGAAGATTCAGGAAGTCGAAGCGGCTCAACTCCCGCGCACGCTTGAGGACGTAGACATTTCCATTATCAATACTAACTTTGCCATGAACGCCGACCTTAACCCCATGAAAGACGCGCTCTTCATCGAGGACAAGACTTCGCCTTACGTCAATATCATTGCTGTTCGTGACGGCGACGAAAATCGCGAAGACATCAAAAAGCTCGTGAACGCGTTGCACTCCGACAATATCAAGAAGTTCATCGAGGACAAGTACAAAGGCGCAATCGTTCCGGCGTTCTGAGGTATCAATCATGTTAGGCGAAATTCCTCTTAAAACGTGGCGATGGCTTGGCGTCAATGAGCTAAAGACTTCCGCGCAGGTCGAGGAGCAAATTATTGACGTTGCGGACGGCGAGACAAAAAAAATATCCGCTGTGAACTTGAGCGACGTTGACATTGCTCGGCGGATAAAAATTTCTGTCGGGACGGGTGCGCGGGTTGAATTTGTTTCAGCGGACTTGGGGCGCGGCAATTACTCGGCGGACGTGGAAATTGACTTGCGCGGCGATGATTCTGCGGCAGACTTCGATGCGGTTTATTTTGGCGACGGCAATCGACGTTTAGATTTTAATTACGTGATTCGTCAGCATGGCAAAAGAACGCAAGCAACGATGAATGTTCGCGGGGCTTTGACTGACAAGAGCGACAAAATTTTTCGCGGAACGCTAGACTTTCAACGCGGCGCAAAAGGTTCAACGGGGCGCGAGCTTGAAGAAGTGATAATCCTTTCGGAAGGTACGCGCAATCGTTCAGTGCCATTAATGCTTGCTGCCGAGGACGAAGTTGACGGACATCATGCCGTAAGCGTCGGGCGGCTCGATGACGAAAAGATTTTTTACTTGATGAGTCGCGGGCTTGATAAATCGGAGGCTGAAAGGCTAATCGTCGAGGCGGCGTTTAATCCCGTCATAGAAAAGATTTCGGATGACAATCAGCGCGGCGAACTGTTAGAAAACCTACAGCAGAGATTGAGCTCCAGCATGTGCGCGGAAATTAGCTAAGAATCATCGTGACGTTACTAACGCTTGTAATCCCGTCATTGCGACGGGATTTTTTTATTGAGTTAAGCGCAAGCAAAAAGCCCGCCGACCGTAGCCGACGAGCTCTTTTTTACTATCGAACGTGCGCCCGCGTGGGACGCGATTAATCTTACTGGAGCAAGCTGAGAACTGCAGAGCTGTTCTGGTTTGCCTGAGCCAACATAGCCTGAGCCGCCTGCAAGAGGACGTTGCTCTTGGTGTAGTTGGTCATTTCCTTAGCCATATCAGCATCGCGAATCGTCGACTCTGCCGCTTGGACATTCTCGCTAGAAG
>CAMNLS010000037.1 GCA_946543495.1 uncultured Selenomonadales bacterium
ACATGGGATTGCTTGCCCAAGGTGTATCGGGAGTTACCGCCTCCGTGGAGAGATTAGCTTCGCCGCTTCTGGGCTGGTCAACCAAATAAACCGAGTAACTGGCACGAACGAACATGGTGTTAAATCCTTCCCGTCCGTCGGGACCAGATTCCCAAGTGCGTTTCGACTGTGCGCCACCGTGTTGAAAGATGAGGGGCAACTTTTTAGCTTTGACGGGGATTTGATATTCCACATAGGCAAAATCACCATAAGCTCGTTGCCCGTCTTCCGCCACGAAGTTTTCTTGCGAAAACTTTCCAGGACGCTCTTTATATGTGCCGCCCACAGTGAAGGAGCCCTTGCTCTTGAATCATAATCGGCTTAGCCGCGTCTACCGTGCCGAACGAGCCGAACGCGATTATTCCCGCCGCCAAGCCCGCCAATAATTTTTTCCTCATTTAAAACACTCCCGTCTTGATGTGTGGGACGTAAGGAGCCTCCAACTTTTTAATTGTCTCGTCGTCAAGCGTGATGTCGAGCGCGGAGACTGCCTCTTCAATGTGTTTAACGGAAGTCGTTCCGACAATCGGCGCGGTGATGTAAGGCTTGCTAAGCATCCACGCCAACGAAGTTTGCGCCATTGAGTAGCCGAGTTCCTTTGAAACTTTTTCGAGGTTGTCGACGACGACTTTATCAACGTCATCAGTTTTAGACCAAACCATCGGCGACACTTCGTCAATCGAATTGCGATGAGTCTTCGTGCCCCAAGGGTGAGCGCAACGTCCTCCTCCGAGCGGCGACCAAGGAACCACTGCCATTTTCCTATCCTGACAAAGCGGCATTATCTCGCGTTCTTCCTCACGGTAAATCAGATTGTACTGCGGCTGAAGTGACGCGAACTTTGTCCAGTTGTGACGTTCGGCAATGTTCTGCAAGCGTTCGAGTTGCCAAGCAAAAATTGTTGACGCGCCGATATAACGAGCCTTGCCGCTCTTAACAACGTCGTGCAAGGCTTCCATAGTCTCTTCCATAGGAGTATTGGCGTCGAGGCGGTGAATCTGATAAACATCGACGTAATCGAGTTGCAGACGCTTCAAGCTGTGGTCTATCTCTGCCATTACGTTTTTGCGCGAAGTGCCGCCGCCGTTCGGACGACCGGGACGCATTTCAAAGTTGACTTTCGTCGCCACGACAATTTCATCACGGTCAAGCCCGAAGTCCTTAATGTAACGACCGGTAATTTCTTCGCTCGTGCCCATTTGGTAGACGTTCGCCGTGTCGAAGTAATTAATGCCGAGTTCGATAGCGCGCTTAAACATTTCTTTACCGTCTTCGTAAGTCTTCGCCCAAGGGAATACGCCATTTTCCTTACCAGGCTTGCCGAAACTCATCATGCCCAAACAAATTCGCGATACGTCCATTCCTGTGTTACCGAACTTTACATACTTCATGCTCAATACCTCCCTTTCTTTAATCATACTTATTGTAAGAGACTTCGCAGATTGAATCAATTCTTTTTTTGACGCTAATCAATAAGTTTTTCTTATCCTCAAACAGTCTTTAGCAATTCGCTATCGGTATCGACAATCCGTCTGCAAGTCCTTGATGTTTATGGGTAGAGAAAAAAAGCCCGTGAACTGTATTCCGTCTAATCTAACACGCTTTGCCGCGACGACGAACATTTCAAGTTCGATAATCTCAACAAGTTGCGTAATTGCGGAATACTTATGGGGCTTTAAGATTCAATATTTGAATGGCGTGATTGAAAGTTGTTTTGAAGTGACTTTTACAAAATTATATCTCGGCGATATTGAGCCGGCGTCTTGCCGCAGTATTTTTGATTGGTTAATGAACGGGAGAAAAAAGTTGATAAGGTCGGATTGCTTCTCAATATGTGGAAAAAGACGCTTTCAAAGGTGCTACTTCTTACCAAGATATTACAAACAACGTCGTCATCCAAATGAGTAGCGGGACAATGATAAATGTAAGGAGCCAATATGCAAACGTCGCCTTTTTCAAATTCAATTAACTTTCCGTTGATGTAATTGCGATACTTGCCGTTCATTACGTAAACCATTTCAAAAAACTAAGCCGATTGACGACCAAGCGGAAGCGTTCAAATAGAAAACAATTCATGAATTATCGCCGAACGTCGAAGGCTTTGGTTCAAGAGGTGGCGTTCCGATTCAACTGCCAAGCAAAAAGCCCGTACTCGATGACAAGCTTAGCATTTGGGGCTTTGCGCGTTTGAGATTCCAGCGCAACGACTACGGTCATGGCACTTATCGTAGATATAATCATTTTAATTTGCACGTCATCAGCCAATACAAAGTCAATGACCGTTGGCAAATCGTTCTTGGTAATGAATTCCAACGTTCAACGGACAGAATCAATTCAAAGGAAGGCACCAACGGCAACTTAATCGCCGACGCTGATAACGACGTTCAGACCAACATTGCGCAGGTAACCGCGCAGGAATTTTATTTGGTGGCAACGCGTCGGCGAGGATTTTTTTGCGCCTGGCTTCACTCAATACAACAAAACGCAACTTTATCAAGCTTACGACGTGACGGCACTGCTTAAGAAAGGCGATAACGCTATCGGCGCACAACTCGCGGAAGGTTGGTGGAGCGGCGCAATTACTTTCCAAGTACAGAACTGGAATTATTATGGCGACCGCCAATCTTTACTGCTCAAACTCGTTGTGACTTACAATGACGGCTCCCAGGAGATTATTACCAGCCAGCCCGATGAATGGAAAGTTTTAACGGACGGCGCATTGAAGCTCGGCAGTATCTATCAGGGGCAAACGTACGACGGCATAAGGGCGCAAGAGCTTGAAGGCTGGGATAACGTCGGCTTTAACGACAGCGCGTGGACGGCGGCAAAAGTTATTCCGCTTACAGGGACGACCGCGCCCGGCAAATGGCACGAGTTCCTAACCGACCGCGATTACGAAAACGCGGCTGTGAATCGCCTTGAACAAAATGTTCGTTGGTCGGCGAAGGCAAATTTCTTCGCGATATCGACTGATTGCCCGCAACGCAATGAGCGTATGGGCTGGTCGGGTGATTTGGCAGTCTTCGCGAACACGGCGGTTTATCTTGCCAACAGTGATAACTTTTTGCGTCAACATATGCAAGCGTTGCGAGACCTGCAAGCGACCGACGGCAGATTTACTGATACTGCGCCGATGGGCGTAGGAGCTGGCGGCTTTATCTGGGGCAGTGTCGGTGTTATAGTGCAGTGAGAACTTTATCTGCAGTACGGAGACACCGCAACTTTAGCTGAACACTACGACGCAATGGCGGCTTATATGAATTATATGGCGGCGTGTCAAACTCCCGACGGCTTACTTAACGAACCTAAAGGCTTGCTAGGTCTGGGCGATTGGCTCAGTCCGCAATTCGGTCAAGGTGAGGCTCAACCTCTTTGGAACGCTTACGAAGTCAATAACCTCTACATCATGATGAGGACGGCAGAAATTTTGGGCAAGTCGTCGGACGCTTCCAAATGGCGCAGTCGCTACAATGAACGCAAAGCACATTATGCCAAACGTTTCTTCGACGCTCAAGGTTACGCCCTGAAGAGTGACGGCAGTCGCATGGATTTGCAAACGGATTATGCTGTGCCGCTCGCGCTTTATAACGTCGTGGATTCCGTCAAAGCCAAGCTCTTAAGTCAACGCCTTGCCGATACGGTTAAACGCGCCGATAACGTCGATGACAAAGGCATTAAGCGTCCGGCGTATTCGTTGATGACGGGCTTTTATCGGAACGGCGGCGATAAGTCACGCGCTTAGCAATAACGGCTACGAAAACGAAGCCTATCGTTTGCTCACGAAAATCGGCGTTGTGCTTGCGATTATCCTGCGCACGAAAGCTTTAAAGCTCAAGGGCATTGCGATTCCCGCGTTCTTGAGCGGTATCTTCGGCGTAACTAAACCTGCAATTTACGGCGTCACTCTTCCACGAAAGAAATTTTTCATCATCAGCTGTATCGGCGGCGCGATTGGTGGTGCACTCTTCGGATTGCTGGGAATTAAATCGTACATGTTCGGCGGGCTTGGCATTTTCCAATTCCCGTGCTTCATAGCCCCTTCGACCAACGACCTTAGCGGCATGTATAACGGCATGATTGTTGCGGCGGCATCGTTTGCTATTGGCTTTGGTATAGCCTTCTCGCTTTATAAAGATTCGGCTCCTGCTTCGGCTCCTTCGACGCCCGATGAAAACTCGGAAGAACCTGCTCTTCAAAATGAAACGTTAAAAAGTCCTTTAACCGGCAATCTCGTTAAACTGCCCGACGTGCCCGACCCGGTGTTTGCCTCCGGAATGATGGGGCAAGGCGTTGCCGTTGAACCGACGGTGGGAAAAATTTTTGCTCCCGCCGATGCTGAAGTCACGACGCTTTTTCCGACTGGTCACGCTATCGGCTTGAAGACTGCAGGCGGCGCGGAAATTTTGATTCACGTGGGCATGGATACCGTGCAGATGAAAGGCGACGGCTTTAAAGCTCACGTTGAGCAGGGCGACAAGGTCAAAGCGGGGCAACTGCTTATCGAGTTCGACATTGCCAAAATCAAGGCGGCAGGCTATCCGATTATTACGCCCGTGCTCGTCACGAATTCGGCAAGTTACAAAGAAATTCTTCCTGTCGAAGGTGTAAGCATTAAGAACGGCGACAAGCTGATTGATGTTAAAATTTAATCGAGGTGGTTATTTATGGCTTTTCCAAAGGATTTTTTATGGGGCGGTGCTGTTGCCGTCAATCAAGTTGAGGGCGCGTACAATGAAGACGGCAAAGGGCTTGACATTCGCGACGTTATGCCGCACGGTATAAAGGGCGAAGTGACTGCCGAGCCGACGCCCGATAATTTAAGCTTGCGGGCGATTGACTTCTATCACCGCTACAAGGACGACGTGAAACTTTTCGCGGAAATGGGCTTCAAAGTTTTTCGCACGTCGATTGCATGGTCAAGGATTTTTCCGAACGGTGATGATGCCGAGCCAAACGAGGCGGGCTTGAATTTCTACGACGATTTGTTTGACGAGCTCCACAGCTACGGCATTGAACCGCTTGTCACGATTAGTCACTATGAAACGCCGTTGAACCTTGCAAGAAAATATGACGGCTGGGTAAATCATGCGCTGATTGGCTTTTACGAAAAGTTTGTCCGTACAATTTTTGCCCGCTACAAGGATAAAGTTAAACTTTGGCTGACGTTCAACGAAATTAATTCCGTATTGCACTCGCCGTTCATGAGCGGCGGCATCTCCACGCCTAAAGAAAAATTATCCCTGCAAGACCTCTATCAAGCGTGTCATCATGAATTGGTTGCCTCAGCACTTGCAACGAAAATCACGCATGAAATGATTCCAGACGCTAAAGTTGGTTGCATGATTCTTGCCATGCCGATTTACCCGCTCACGCCTAATCCCGATGACGTTATTAAAGTCATGAAGGAAGACCACTTTAACGATTTCTTTGGCGATGTTCATTGTCGCGGCATTTATCCCGGTTACATGAAACGTTACTTCCGCGAAAACAATATCAGCATTAAATTTGCGGACGGCGAAGAAGAATTGCTTAAGAATCACACCGTCGACTTCGTATTGTTCAGCTACTACATGAGCATTTGCGAAGCGGCGAGCGGCGGCGTCAAGGGCGAAGGCAATCTGCTCGGCGGCATTGAGAATCCTCACCTGCAAAAATCTGAATGGGGTTGGGCGATTGACCCGCAAGGTTTGCGTTTCGTGCTGAATAAATTTTATGACCGTTGGCAGAAACCAATTTTTATCGTTGAAAACGGACTCGGCGCGAATGATGAACTTGTTGATGACGGCAACGGCGGCAAGACAGTCAACGACGCCTACCGAATTAATTACCTAAATGATCATCTGGTTCAAGTGGAAGAGGCAATTTTAGACGGCGTGCCCGTCATGAGCTACACGACTTGGGGTTGTATCGACTGCGTAAGCGCATCAACTGCCGAAATTAAAAAACGCTACGGCTTCATTTACGTTGACCTCAATTCTGACGGCACCGGCACGCTCAATCGTTATCGCAAAAAATCTTTTAACTGGTACAAAGACATTATCTCTTCCAATGGCGCGAATCTCAAAAAGTAAATTAGACGTGAAGCAGTAAACACTTTGGGCGATAAGCCCATTTTTTTGTAACTCACTGGGCGAACGCGACCACTATTGACGATACTAAGACGAAAGCGCATAATGAACGGCAAGAAATTTCATCATGAAAGAGAGGCGCAATATGGATAATATCATGTCGTATGAAACCGTAGAGCTTGATGAGCGGGAAGGCTCCATTATCATTTTAGACCAGACGAAATTGCCTAATGAAGTGCAATTCCTTCAGCTTAAAGAACAAAAGGATATGTGGCAGGCAATATATCTTTTGCAAGTACGTGGTGCTCCGGCTATCGGCGTATTCGCGGCTTTTGCTCTGTATCTTGCCGCAAAGGATATTGACGCGGACACTTGGGAAGCTTTCTATGCTCCTTTCCATGACGCTAAAGAATATCTGAATTCTTCCCGCCCTACGGCAGTGAATATTTCCTGGTCACTTAACCGAATGGAACAGCTCGCTATTGATAACAGGAACAAGCCCATTGCGGAAATCAAAGCGTTGTTGCTGAAGGAAAGTAAGGAAATTAAAGCAGAGGACGTTTGGATGTGCCGCCGGATTGGTGAGAACGGTTTGACACTTCTAAAGGACGGCGACGGAATTTTAACTCATTGCAACGCCGGTCAGCTGGCAACGTCAAAGTATGGCACTGCGTTGGCACCAATACATTTGGGCGTTGAGCGTGGAATGAACTTCCGTGTTTTCTGCGATGAAACTCGTCCGCTTCTGCAAGGTGCTAGGCTATCTGCTTTTGAACTAATGGTTGACGGCGTTGATACTACCGTAATATGCGACAATATGGCATCGCAGGTAATGAAAAACGGTTGGGTTAATGTCGTGTTCGTCGGTTGCGATAGAGTGGCAGCCAACGGAGATTCTTGCAATAAGATAGGCACTTCCGGCGTAGCGATTTTGGCGAAATATTACGGCATTCCCTTCTACGTATTAGCCCCGACCTCAACTATCGATATGAGTATCGAAAAAGGGGAAGACATTGTTATCGAGCAACGACCGCCCGAAGAAGTTACGAAAATGTGGTACAAACAGCGTATGGTGCCTCAAGGCGTTAAAGTCTATAATCCCGCCTTTGACTTTGTGGATAATGAGTTAATAACTGGCATTGTTACGGAGTATGGAATCGCGCGACCGCCTTACACAGAAAGCTTAAAGGAAATCTTTCGTAGAAAAACGGAGACTAAACCGCGTCTGTAAGGTTACTGGGATTGGCAACGCCAGATGGGATACCGCCCGAAGTGACGCCCATATTTTTTCGGATTTGAATCAGCTCGTCTATTTGGTCGCGGGAAAGTACATTTGCCTTTCCGATAATGTTAATGCTGTACATGATAATCATTGCATAATGTTCCGTAGATTCAAGGCGGTACCAAGCTTCCATTAGGGAAGTCCCCCAGGTTACCGCGCCATGATTCGCCAGCAATAAGGCATTGTAATCCCGCACATATGGCGCAATGGCATCGGGGAGTTGCTTGGAACCTGGCTTTTCGTAATGAACGCAAGGAACAATTCCCAAGTTTACGAGTGCTTCGGGGTAAATTGCTTGATTCAGAGCCATTCCGGCGATAGCAAATGAAGTTGAAACGGGCGGATGCGCATGACACACTGCCATAACGTCTTTTCTTTCGTTGTAAATTCGCAGATGCATTTTCACTTCGCTAGAGGGTGCTCGTTCCCCTTGACTGATAATTGTTCCGTCCAGCCGCATTTTGACCATTTCATCTTCAGACATAAAACCTTTAGAAACTCCGGTAGGTGTTGTCCAGATTGTTTCGTCATCGACCTTGCAAGAGATGTTGCCATCATTAGCGGCTACGAAATTTTTTATATACATGCGTCGTCCGATTTCGACAATCATTTTTTTCGCTTCCGCATCAGTAGGATACTGGGTGTTCATAGGGCATCTTCACCTTTCAATTTTTTATCGCAAACATTTTAGCAGAAAACTATAATTTTGTTTATGTTTTACTTTTGGACTTTACCAACACTCTCTAGATAGATAGATAGTAAATACTTTTCATCTTATAATCTTTTCATCTTCTCACTAACAATATGAGGCAAGTTAATGAAGCCTAAGGTCTCAAACTCATTCTTGAACGTCTTACTTGCGTCGTTGGCGGCGGGCGTCCTCTTCATGGATTATTCCAACCGCCCTCCATCTTTTTTTATCCTGACCTGCGCGGCTCTTATAATCGGCGCAATATTATTCACGTGGCGTCGGAAGTCTTTAACCGCGTGGTTTATCTGCCCGATAATTTTTTTTGCGCTCGGTGGTCTGCGCTTTCATGCCGTCGACACTTTACCCGCCAACGACGTTTCAAACTTCGCCGGGCAAGCGGTTCAAATAACAGCCGTCGTGCGCGAGGAACCATTAATAAAAAAATTGCCCAACGGCTTAACACAACTGCGCTTAGTCGTCGACGCGCAAGGGAAGATGTCTGGCGGATTGATTCTCACGTATTACCCTAAGGACGGCGACGCACTCCCGACGGCGCATATCGGTGATAAAGTCACGGCGAGCGGCAATCTCAAGCTCCTACATAACTATAACAATCCCGGACAAATCGACACCGTTACGCGCATGAAGGCAAACGGAATTACGGCGCGTATGTCGACGGGCAAGCAGGGAATCACAGTCGAGGAAGTCAACGGCGGTTGTGGATAAAATTTCTGCGCGGCGTCGCGGCGATTCGTCAGCACTACCGCGAGGCAATGGCGCAGGTCATGTCGGCTGATGACGCGGCGGCAATCTTCGCAATGCTCTTTGGCGGCTACGCCGGACTTAATCCTGAACTCGTCGAAGACTTCGTGACAACAGGCATCGTACACATTTTATCGGTAAGCGGCGCACATATGAGTTTAATGGCGGCGTTCGCGGCGTGTCTCTGTTCGTTGTTGAGACTTCCACGCGGGCTAACGTTCGCAATCGGCACGTTCTTTATCGTCGCCTACACAATATTAAGCGGGCTGTTGCCGCAAGTCTTGCGTTCGGCGTCAATGGGCGTGCTAGTCTTCTTCGCCAAGACGCTCGACGCGGAGGCGGAAGGCGCGCGGCTCTTGACGTTGACGGGATTGGCAATGCTAATCAATCAACCGTTGCTGCTCTTCGACGTGAGCTTTCAACTTAGCTTCACGGCGACGGCGGGTCTTATGTACTTGTCGGAGGACTTGCGCGACTTCATGGAACGCTTGCCGAAATTTTTCTCCGAGCCAGCGTCAATGACAATCGCCGCGCAACTTGCGAGCTTGCCGGTTATCGTGTGGTACTTCAATCAAATATCGTTGAGTTCAGTCTTGGCAAATGTATTCGTCATGCCGCTATTGGAAATCGTCATCGTCGGCGGTTTAATTGGCGGACTAATCGCGGCGGTCATTCCGTTGCTTGGTAAAATCTTTTTCATCGTCGAGGCGTTAATCTTCGGAGCGAGCGCGGAAATTAATCGCGTCTTTGCTAATCTGCCGTTCAGTTCCGTACAAGTTCCGACGCTCGGACTTATGGCGGGCTTTTTTTATTACGCCGCGTTGATTCTTCGTCGTCCCCTTATCTTACTGCTGATAATCTTCTTG
>CAMNLS010000038.1 GCA_946543495.1 uncultured Selenomonadales bacterium
TAATTTCTTTTGCAAGTATTTCAAGGAGAACATGTGTTGCGTTCGTCGCTCTTGCGGCAAGGTATCATCAAGGCAATATTACAGATAAAGACATCACGGATTTAACTTCCTCTCCGACCTCTCCAGACATTTATAAAATGCTCCGCGACCTCGGCGATATGAAAAAGCTTTTGCCGATAGAACTTTACACCGACGCTTACAAAGCGGCTTTGAATAGATTATTCAGGGTGATAATCAAGGCGGGAACAAAAAATTTCTCCATGGAACGCAGAGACAATCCGAATTTAACGCCGAACAGTTTCTTGCAGAACGACAAAAATTATTACGGTATATTGAAAGATCATTGGGATACGCTTCGTGATGATATTCAAGAAATTTTTGCCAACGTTTAGGAGGGCAAATGGACTTATTCGACAGCATTAAAGACGACAAGATTTATCAGCCGCTAGCCGAGAGAATGCGACCGCAGACTTTATCGGACTTCGCGGGGCAAGAAAAAATTTTAAACGGCGCAATCGGCAAGATGATTGCTGAAGGTCAAACGCCGTCTTTAATTTTTTTCGGCGAACCTGGCACTGGCAAGACGACGCTAGCCAAAATCATAGCCAACACGACGGCTAGCAACTTCGTCAAAGTCAATGCGGCTCTGTCTGGTATCAGCGAACTGCGTGGCATCGTCAAAGAGGCTCAAGACCAGCGCAAATTCTATCGCAAGGGAACGATTCTTTTTATCGACGAAATTCATCGATTCAACAAGGGACAGCAAGATTTCCTTCTGCCTTACGTTGAGGACGGGCGCATAACTCTAATCGGCGCGACGACTGAAAATCCATTCTTTGAGGTCAATGCCGCGCTTCTTAGCCGCGTGAAGATTGTTCGCCTTGAAAAGCTAACGACCGATGACATTAAAAAAATTCTTTGCCGCGCAGTCGATAACGAAGGCTTTAACGTCGAGGAACGCGCACTTGAGATTATCGCGGACTTCGCGGACGGTGATGCGCGTATGGCATTGAATCTTTTGGAGCAGACGGCGTTCAGCGGGAAAATTTCCGTCGAGACCTTGAGCGACTTACTCGGCGAAAAAATTCGACGCTACGATAAGCGCGGCGATAATCACTACGACACGGCGAGCGCGTTTATAAAAAGTATGCGCGGCTCCGACGCCGACGCGGCGATTCTTTATTTGGCGAAGATGATTGACGGCGGCGAGGACTTGAAGTTCATTGCGCGACGAATTGTTATCTGCGCGGCTGAAGACGTTGGCAATGCCGACCCGCAAGCATTGATTCTGGCGAACGCGGCGGCGCAAGCGGCTCAATTCGTCGGTTTACCAGAGGCGCGGATTATCCTTGCGCAAGCCGTCACGTACATTGCGGCGGCTCCGAAGTCTAACGCGGCGTATCTGGCGATTGATAAGGCTCTTGCAGACACTACGGGCGACGTTCCTAAACATTTGCGCGACACTCATTACAAAGGCGCAAAGGCTTTCGGGCACGGCGTCGGCTATAAATATCCTCACGACTTCGACAATCACTTTGTTAAGCAACAGTACTTGCCCGATAAAAAAACTTCCGAACGATACTACGAGCCGACCGCGCAGGGTTACGAGGCTTTGATTAAGAAACGACTGGAACGCCTTTGGCAATGAAAAATCCCTCTCGACCGTCGGGAGGGATTTTTTTATGTAAAATAGTTCTTTACGCAACTGGATAACCTATTGTCCTGCGATAAGCCGCCAAGGCGTTCATGAGTCTGACTTTGGGCGTATCAACCTTCACTTTATCCGCGTGGCGTTTGGGCAAGTCTTTATAGTCCTTTAAGTTCGTGAAGTGTTCCCATTCGTCCTCAAGGGCGCGAACTGTCCAAAGAAATTTCTCCATGATGTCTTCGGGCGTCATTTTGTCGGCGTCGTCCGAATTCGACTGCGCGGAAGGATTTTTATCATCGCCATTAATAGAGTCGGTTGCCTTGTCGCCCGCCGTTTGAATTGATTGATTGACTTCAGCGAGCGTCTGATTCTCCGTGCCTGAAATGTTCGCGTTACCCTCTGCGGATACTTCGCCGCCTGAAATGTTCGCGTTGCCCTCCGCGGACACTTCGCCGCCAACATTCATTGCGCCGCCACCTTGTTGAGCATTTGCCGAACCACCGCCGTCTTGACCAAGTGCAGTGAGTTCCGCCATTGCCTCCGTCGAGGCTTTGACCATTGCCCGCGTCATTGCCTCGCGTGCCTCTTCCTTAGTCTTAGCCTTCTTGAGTTCGGATTTGAGTTCTTCGCGGGCGTCGTCGACGTGTTTAGCTTTCTTGTAAGTTTTCGGGTCGTTGACGCGCAGGAAGCCGAGTTCTTCGTCGCTGAGTTTCTGTCCGGCTTTGAGTTTGCGTTTGATAGCCGCAAGTTTTTGTTGCTTAGCCTGGTCAGTCGAAGCCTTAGCCGCCTCGCGGAGCTTATCGAACGTCGAAGTCGTCATGGAAATAAAATTGCCGTTTGCGTTCGTGAGCGTCTGCCCCGTTCGGATCTTGTGTTTTGCGGCGAAGGTCAAGTTCTTCGTCTTAACATACGTGCTAAGCTTACCGATAGTCGCAAAATCCATTTCAATCGCCTCCTTGGCAAATCCTAGAAAGTAACTCCTTATACTGCACTCACATTGTACAGGGCGGCGCGTTAAAAAACAATTAGTGCTTGCAATTTATCTGCGCGTGAAATAAAATTCAAGTCGTTTAATTTTTTTTGATTAAGTTAAGGAGTGTTTGCGTTGATACTTGAACGCTTAGAAAAATTGCCGGTCGGCTCGTTTCATTACAAGCTGTTAGTCGTGACGGGTTTGGGCTGGCTGTTCGATTCTATGGACACGGGATTAATCTCGTTCGTGTTGCCGATTCTGGCTAAGGGATGGGGCTTGACGCCTGAGCAAGTCGGTTGGATAGGCAGTGTCGGCTTAATCGGCATGGCATTAGGCGCAGTCTTAGCGGGGACGATTGCCGATAAGTTCGGGCGCAAGAATGTCTTTGCGGCGACGGTGATTCTATATAGCGTGTCAACGGGGCTGTGCGCTCTGGCGTGGAGCTATGAATCTCTGTTAGTCTTTAGATTCTTAGTCGGCTTCGGCTTGGGCGGTGAATTACCAGTCGCGGCGACGCTTATGAGTGAATACGCGCCCAGTCAACTGCGCGGGCGATTCATCGTCTTGCTTGAAAGTTTCTGGGGCGTCGGCTGGCTTGTGGCGGCGTTGATATCCTACTTGCTGATTCCGCAGTTCGGTTGGCAAGTGGCGTTTATAATCGGCGCGGTGCCTGCGCTTTACGTTTTCTTAATTCGTCTGCACATGCCCGAATCAATCCGCTATTTAATCAGCAAGGGCAAGATCGACGAGGCGCGGCAGATAATCTTGACGCTTGAACAAAAGTTAGGCGTGAAGAGCAAGCCTTTTGATAAAGAGTTTGAAGAAGAATCAACGCCTATATTTAAACTCAACGTCTTGACGCTGTGGACGAAAACTTTCCGCGTGCGAACTTTGATGTTGTGGCTGGCGTGGTTCGGCATCGTCTTCAGCTACTATGGAATATTCATGTGGCTCCCGTCAATCGTATTCGCGCAAGGCTTCGCCGTCGTGAAAACCTTTGAATATGTGCTTATCATGACGCTTGCACAGTTGCCCGGCTACTTTGCGGCGGCGTGGCTCGTCGACGTAATTGGGCGGCGTTATACGCTGTCGAGTTTCCTTTTGATGTCGGGCGTGTGCGCTTACTTCTTCGGCAATGCGGCGACTTCTTCCGAACTCTTGATGTGGGGCGCGGCAATGAGTTTCTTTAACCTTGGCGCGTGGGGCGTCATCTACACTTACACGCCTGAACTTTATCCTACGGCAATACGTGCGCTCGGCTCCGGTTGGGCGGCGGGCTTCGGACGTATCGGTGGCATGATTGCTCCAATGCTTGTCGGCGTGCTTTTGGCAAGCGGCGCACCGATGAATTCAATCTTCGTAATGTTCGCGTCGGTCTTCGTTATCATCTCGGTTATTGTGCTTAGTCTCGGCATTGAGAGTAAGAAGAAGTCGCTTGAGGAGATTGACGCGACGTTCAAGGTTAAGACGACCTAAAGTCTTTTGCCAATAAAAAAAATCCCCGACGCTCAATCGGGGATAATTTTTTTGTCCGCGCAGATGTCATTGCTTCTTTAGCTTAGAGCCGCTGATTTTATAAGTTGAGTTGTTTACGTGGAAAGTCGTCGCCGTGAAGTCTTTAAGCGTAATGGAGCCGCCACTGACATTAAATGTAATCGTGCCCTTTGATTTACTGTAAGAGGTCTTGAAGCTTAGGTTATTAAAAGTGAGAGTATCGTTGCTATCGAAGCCATAAATAATGTCCTTGCCGTCGCCACGTGAATAAATAAATTTGTCTGCGCCGCTACCGCCCCAAAGCGAATCATTACCAGTGCCACCAATAATCGTGTCCTTTGTAGAGCCGCCGTAGATTTTATCAGCCCCTGCGCCGCCGTTGAGTGTGGAGTAGTATCCTATGCTCGTATTTGAAATGGAGTCGTTGCCATTGCCGCCCAAGATCGAATTGTAACTTCCGTAGTTGATGACGGTGTCATTGCTCGCGCCGCCCAAAACTGTCATGTGATTATTATCGCCTGCGTAAAGGTAATCCGCACCATCGCCACCGTCAAGCTTACTGCGTGCGCTCCAACTGTAAATAGAATCTTTACCTGCGCCGCCCGTAAGTGTAACTCTGGAGCCGTCATCAAATGAAACGAGCTTATCATTACCTTTACCACCGTTGATTGAAACTTTACTTCCGTAATTATAGATGGTGTCTATTCTCATATATTCTCATATAATCTCTCACATCTCTTGCTACGTTGTCAAGCCTTAGCGTAAAAAAATTTGTAGCTATTAATTCCTGTTTGCAATTCCGTCGTCACTGTTATATCATAGGCGAAATTCAATCGAGCGGGTGATTTATTTGGTTTATGCGTTGAAGTTCGGAGCAAGTTGGATTTTGCCGCCTGGAATTTTTATCGTCCTCGCGTTGGGACTGGTTGTTAAGCTCTTTAAAATCAACAGGAAACTTTCCATAGCGTTCTTATTAGTCACGTTGATATTTTATCTGCTGTGTACAAGTCTTGTCGCTGAACGCTTAATGGGTTGGCTTGAAGAATTGCACACGCCGCCCACGCAAGTCGAAACGTCGGGCGCAGATGTGATTGTATTACTCGGCGGCGGCGCGATAAGTCAGGTGCCCGATGTCGACGGCGTGGGGGCTTTGTGCGCTAGCCCTGCTAACAGACTCTTGACGGCAGTCCGATTGCAAAAGATGTTGAACGTTCCAATTCTGGTTAGCGGCGGGCAAGTCTACTCTGATTCAGGCGCGGAGGCTGAAATTTCTGCGCGTGTCTTGAAGTCGCTCGGCGTCCCCGATGATAAAATCTTGACGGAGACAAAGAGCGTCAACACCGCGCAGAACGCTCGATACAGTGCCGCTATCCTGCGCGAGAAAAATTTTTCTAAGCCGCTACTCGTGACGAGTGCTTTCCACATGAACCGCGCAATGCTCAACTTTAGTCTATGTCGTTACAAGCCGATAGCTTACCCGACAGATTTTACCGTCGCGCACAATCCGACCTTCCACTATACAAAGTTGCGTCCACAAGCTGAAGCACTCCTTTTGAACGTGACGGTCATGCAGGAGCTTTTAAGAACTTGCGTAACGGAGGTTTTTGGCATATGAAGAAATTTCTAATCTGCGCGGTGATGATATTGCTGACGTGTTCGACGTGTTCGGCGGAGAATCTGCAGTTTATTGACGCCATGGACGATACCGGCTATTACTACGACGCCGATAGCGTGGCTTCTTTTGATGACGGAGCCTTTACAGTCAAAATGGCGGTGATAAAGGCGAGCTTGAATCGCATGTATGCTTATGACGTGCTCATAACGCCGGAGAGCCGCACATATGAAATCTTATCGTCGCAAATTCTTTCCTACGACACGCGCGCAGTCATTGAAACCAATAACAAGCGTCGTTCCCCCCAACAGTATTCCGACAAGTCCGAGATGGGGCAAATGGTTAGGCTTATCCTTTACGGCGAATAAAAAACGTCCGCCCCAATGTTTGAGGCGGATTTTATTTTTAGCTGAACCCGTGACCGAGTCGCGGGCTTTTTATTTGAACATTTCCTTATGCTTGTTTATGAGTTCGCCGATTAGCATCTTGCCGCGAATGTCCGGATGGATGCCGTCAACAGAAAGGGAATAATCCATTGTGCCTTGCGCGTCGTAGAAGTAAGGCTCAAGGTCGATAAAGAACTCTTGCCGCTTAATGTAGTCGTTAATCTGCCGAAGCTTAATATTCCAATTCGGGTCGGTCGGTGTGTGGAAGGCGTTCTGCAAGTTGCTGGGATTAATTGGCATGAGCGTTAAGAAGACAGGTCGAATATTATTTTGCCGGCAAAGATTGTTAATGCTCGCTAGGTCGGCGATAACGTCTTCAGCAGAAATGCTTGCGTCGCGTAGACAATTCGCGCCCGTCGAGATGATTAATTTCTTTGGCTTAAGCGGCACAACGTCTTGATTAAAGCGTTCAAGGCTCGTGCGGGCAGTGTCGCCGCTCTTCGACAGATTGACGACGGGGAAGTCAATAAAAGTTTCGTAGCTGTATTGCAAAGCACGCGGCGAATAACTCACTGCGCCGCCGCCGTGACTTATGCTATCACCCAAGACCGCCACTTCAACGCCTTGCGTATAATCATCGACGATAAATTTTTCGCTGTTAGACCACGTGCCGATTGGCTGATCGTTTTCGTCAAGAGCACGCACGCGCCAATAATATGCGCCCGCATAAGGTCTGCCGTATTCATCGTAACAGCTCGCCACATCATTGGAAATCATGCGCCAAGCGGCTTCCCCTTCCGGCGTGGTTGACAGCTCCACTTCATACTTCGCCGCCTCGTTCAAAGGAATCCAATCGAACACGTGATAAATCGGTTGCGGCAAGTAGTCCATGAAGTCAAAGTTATTAATCAGCGGGCAATTCGGGAAGGGCTGATTTACATCGACGATGATTCTTTCAGCCTTGCAGAATTCGCCAATCGGTTCGTGATGAAGTCCGAGAGCACGCGCCCGCCAATACAATTCAGGCTTATTGCTGAACGGTCGCAAGTCGGCTTGATAACCATTGGTATAAATTTTGCGCGTGGTGAAGAGGCTGTGCGCTTTCGACAAAGCAATTCCGCCTTCGATTTCGGGCAGCGCGTCTAAGAGTTCAACTTCATAACAAACGGCATTGGGGACGGTGTGCCACACGAGGAACGGCATTAAACTTGCGGGCTTGTCTTGACCGTAATGATAAATGCTGACGGGGTGCGGCGGCGTCGGGAAATTGGGATTGGGATAAATTTTGTCGGAACGATAAATTTCGCCGAAGAGCCCGCGAGCCGTGATGAAATAATAAGTCTGTATCGGTGCACGCGGCACAATGTAACTTGCCGAGAGCGTCTCCTCCTCTTTAAGAATGTGGAAGGGCGGCGAGTCCTCAACAAGTCCGGTCGTGCGGCTGACCGTCGTAATTTTGTAGACGCAAGGATATGGCAACGGTCGCCACGTCATTAAGGTATCGTCGCCTTCTTGGGAGAACCTCACTTCGAGTGGTCGCCCGTTGAGTTGAAGGACATCTGTCCTTTCGGCAATGTACATACCAAAGATTGAAAAGAACGCCATAAGCACGGCGATAATCACGAACGTTAAAAAATTTTTCATACGTTAAAGTAGCTCCTCAGCAACGTGACGTTGCATCCAGCGGACGCGGCAGAGTCATCAATACAGTCGGGGCAAGTAGCCGCGCCGGTACGCAACGCTAGCGCATTGCTAGATTTATAAGATAGTTTTTAAGTGACTCAACATCTCCGAAGCGAACGAATAAGCAGATTAAAATTATCAGCGCGGCGAAGAAGTATTCACGCCACGAGCCGACCTTGAATAGTTTTATCCCGTGCTTTTTATGCGGCAGGAGTATCGGCACCTTTCCGCAGATACCGTCTTCGGCAATGTGCAACAACGCTCCGACTAGCGCATAAGTTATCAAGTTTAAGGCAAAGGCAAGCGTCGGTTCGGGATAGTAATCTTTAGCGAACTGCGCGGCGGCTATCAACGCAAGATATATCAGCGGATAATGAGACCACGTGCGATGACTCTTGCGCCACTTCCAATAGGCTGAACTCTCTTTGGGCGGCGAGCCTTCCACACGATCTGGGATAACCGCCCCGACGATTGATGACGCCGTAAAGAGTGCGTCGTTCGTCACCGTGCATACTATGAACCCCGTAACAATCTGATGATTAATCCACTTCAAGCAATTCGCTCCTTCAATGTTAATGCCTCCTAATTATAAATCACAAAGCCCGAAAACTTCAACTAGAATCTTACTTCAACGCCGCGCCCTTGAAGATATTCTTTAACCTGACGAATCGTATACTTGCCGTAGTGGAAGACCGATGCCGCCAAGACCGCGTCCGCTTTGCCGTCAATCAACACGTCGTAGAAATGTTTAAGCTCGCCCGCGCCGCCCGACGCAATCACAGGAACGTTGACCGCCTCACTGACTGCGCGTGTTAGTTCAATGTCGTAGCCGTCCTTTGTGCCGTCCGCGTCCATGCTCGTTAAGAGAATCTCGCCCGCGCCCAGTCCGACGCCGCGCCTAATCCATTCCAAGCAGTCAAGCCCCGTAGGAGTTCGCCCGCCATTAACGTAAACTTCCCAGTCCGCGCCCGAACGTTTAGCATCTACGGCAAGCACAATGCATTGACTGCCAAAACGATTCGCACCGTCCGCTATGAGTTGAGGATTTTTAACTGCCGCGCTGTTGACGCTGATTTTATCCGCGCCCGCCTTCAGCATAACGCGCATATCATCGACCGTGCGAATGCCGCCGCCCACCGTGAACGGAATAAAAACTTGCGCCGCACAACTCTTAGCGACTTCAACCATAGTGCCGCGCCCTTCGTGAGACGCCGTTATATCCAAGAAGACAAGCTCGTCCGCCCGCTCTAAGTCGTAACGTTTAGCAAGCTCCACAGGGTCGCCCGCGTCACGCAATCCGATAAAGTTCGTGCCCTTGACCACGCGCCCCGACTTAACGTCTAAGCAAGGAATAATTCTTTTCGTCAGCATGATTCAGCCTCCGTTACTGCCGCCGCCAAGTCTAGCGTGCCCGTGTAAATCGCCTTGCCGACAATCACGCCCGCGACGCCCGCCGCCTTCAATGCACGAATATCTTCAATCGACTTCACGCCGCCCGACGCTATAACCTCCGCGCCCGAAAACTTTTGCAGGTTAGCGAACGTCAACGCATTAACGCCGCTCAACATGCCGTCCTTTGAAATGTCGGTGTAAATAATCGTCTTGACGCCCGCCGCCACGATTTTTTTAGCCAAT
>CAMNLS010000039.1 GCA_946543495.1 uncultured Selenomonadales bacterium
TTTGGCTGACGATAATCCGATAGTCGCCAATCTTGAATTCCTTAAGGTCGTTCTTGGCAATCTCGGCAGGCGACTTATCGCCAATGCCCGCGCCCGCTCTCAACATTGCCAAGCCGTATTCTTTGAGGTCAACGCCCGCAATGTTCGCGAGTCTTTCGGCAGTCTTCTTGTCTTTAGGTGTGCAGGTCGGCGACTTAAACAGCACGGTATCAGAAATAATCGCGCTCATAAGAAGTCCAGCGATTGACGGCGGAATTTCAACGTCGTTATCCCAATACATGTTCGCAACGATGGTACACGTGCAACCGACCGGCTCTTGATGAATGTAAATGGGTTCGGAAGTTTGAATGCCGCCCAGTCTGTGGTGGTCGATAATCTCAACAATCTTAGCGTCTTCAATGCCTTCTACGGCTTGCCCGCGTTCGTTGTGGTCGACGAGAATAATTTTCTCGCGTTCGGGGAGCATGATTTCATCTGCGCTGACTAAACCGACGAGCTTGCCATTTTCCACGACGGGATAAAAGCGGTAGCGGTGTTCATCCATAATGCCTTTAATGTCGCTGAGTAAATCCATAGGACGAAAGCAAACAGGATTAGACTTCATGATACGGCGAATGGGGACGCATTGATTGATTAAGCGTCCGATGGTGTAAGCGTCATAGGGCGTCAAGAGCACGAACACGCCGCGTTTCTGAGCCTCTTCCAAAACTTCGGGAGCAATGCGGCTGTTCTGAGTGACGACGAGGCAGGAAATGCCGCAATCGAGGAACTTGAGCAAAGTTTCAGCACTTCTATCGCCGACGATGACGATATCTTTTTTATTGAGAATGCTGACAGTCGAAAAGGCAGAGCCAGACGCAATGATAATGTTGCCTTCGATAAGTTCGTTTTCGTCGCCGCTGACGAGAACTTTAGCTTCAGTAGCTTGAATGATGTTGCTGTAGCGAACGCGCAGATCAACGAGGCTTTGAAGACCGAGTTCAAGGAAATATCTCTTAGCAAGGTCGCTGACAGAGACAATGCCGACTAAATCGCCGTTAGAGTCGGTGACGGGCACAGATTGCAATTCGGTCTTGCGCATGACTTCACCGAGGTGGCGAAGTGTATCGTGTTGGCGGACGACGGTTTTACATTCAAGCGCAACATCTTTTACACGCGGATATAAATCGGTTAAGAGCAAAGGTTGTTCGACTTTAAAATATTCCAATGCGTACTTGGTTTCGTTATTTACCTTGCCACAACGGGCGGGCACAGCGTTTATTTCCTTTGCCTGCTTCAAATGGGCGTAGCCAATCGCCGAGCAAATTGAATCGGTATCGGGATTCCTGTGACCGATGACGTAAATAGGTTTGTTTCCGCCTTTCATTAAAACCCCTCCATTTAAGCTAAAGTTAAATCTTACTTCGCAGATTATAAACAAAAACTTTTTGACTGTCTACTGCGTAAGATTAAAACGCTCAATGAAAAGTTTTTCAATCATTGCAGGGGAAGACGGGCGCATCAAAATATTCCCCGACAATCTTAACCGCGCAATAATCGCCGCACATACTGCAAGCCGTCTCTCCAGCTTTGTTACGAGCTCCGCGCTTCTTGCGTGCTAGTTCAGGGTCAATCGCTAAGTTGAGTTGCTCTTCCCAGTCAAGAACTTTTCTAGCACGAGCCATCTTTAAATCCCAATCGCGAGCACCCGCGACGCCCTTAACCAAGTCAGCGGCATGCGCCGCAATCCTCGATACAATAACTCCGTCGTGCACGTCTTCAATCGTAGGCAAGCAAAGATGTTCGGCGGGCGTCACGTAGCAAAGGAAGTCCGCGCCACTTACCGCCGCCAATGTTCCGCCAATCGCCGCCGTGATATGATCGTAGCCTGGCGCAATGTCCGTAACCAGAGGACCAAGAACATAAAACGGAGCATTGCGGCAAAGACGCTTCTCAAGTTTCATGTTGGCTTCGATTTGGTCGTAGGGAACGTGTCCGGGACCTTCAACCATAACTTGAACGCCGCGCCGCCATGCACGGTCAACGAGGTCACCCAAAGTTATCAGCTCCGTTAATTGCGCTCTGTCCGTCGCGTCGGCAATGCAACCAGGTCTCATGCCGTCGCCAAGACTAATTGTCACGTCATACTTTGCGCAGATGTCCAAGATATCATCGTAGCGTTCGTAAAGCGGATTCTCGCGTTCGTTATGAAGAATCCAGCCCGCGATAAACGAGCCGCCGCGACTAACGATGTCCATCTCCCTACGTTGCGTGCGAAGTTTATCAATCGCCGCCCGTGTAACTCCACAATGCAACGTCATGAAGTCCGCGCCGTCTTTGGCTTGCGTTTCAATCGTGCGGAGCAAATCATCTTCCGTCATTGCGACAATCGCGCCGTGCGCTTTAATCGCCTCGACTGCCGCTTGATAAATCGGAACGGTGCCAACCATTATCGATGAGTGCTCGATAATTTTTTTTCTGGAAAGGTCAATGTTTTTGCCCGTGCTCAAGTCCATAACCGAATCCGCGCCGCATCTGATAGCTTCGTCAAGCTTAAGGAGTTCTGGCTCAATGTCGGGGAAGGTGCTTGACGTGCCGATATTGGCGTTGACTTTCGTGCGCAAGCCCGCGCCCACGCCGCAAGGTTTCAATGACGCATGATTGACATTCGCGCAAATTGCAATGACGCCTTGCGCCACGCCAACGCGAATTGTTTCCACAGGAACTTTCTCCGCTTCCGCGACGATTTTCATTGCGTCGGTTATCTTGCCTTCGCGAGCCGCTTGCATTTGTGTTGCCATATTCATTAGCCTCCAAACAAAAAGAAAGCCTCCCGACTCGGAGACTTCCTCTTAAAGTGGTCTGATGTTTTTCCTACGTCGGCATTATCCGAATCAGGTCTGCGGGGCGAAGTGCTTAACTTCCTCTCAGCCTGTCCACAGGTATTAATTGGATGCAACGTCACGTTGCCTCAGCCTGTAATGCAAGCTCCCCGATATGAAAATTTTTTAGCAGATGAACTGTCCGCTCTGGTAGTTAGCGATGGCGTAATTGATTGCCTCGTTTTGGCTCATGCTACAAACTCTGTTGCCGCTTTTGTCGAGCCGGTAGTATTCGTTATTATTCCAGCCGCCGTGGTCTTTAATCTTGACGCCGCAACGATAGAGAATGTCGCGCAGTTGTTCGCGCTTATTACTGTCGCTGCCGGTGAATTGAAAGCCCGTGCTTTTGTTGAACCTGTCCATGTCCTCAAACGTTTGAGCATAAGTGCCGCCCGCCACGTTGTCGAGTTCTTCGTCGGTGAGGATTTCGTCTTTCAAGATTTCCTTTGCCATTTGAATTCGCCTCCATTATTTGCCGTCGATGATGTTCCAAGCTTGTTCGCGGCTGATTTGCTTGCCTTGATAGGTGTAAATGTTAGCTTCCAAAAATTTTCCTTTGTATTCCATGGTGATTCCGTGCGCGGCGAAGACTGCGCCGACCTTTTCAACGTACTGGTGACGTAATTTGTCGTCGCTAATCATCTTGATAAGGTCGCTGTTGGGGTCAGCGAGGGTAAGATTTTCAAAGCCAGCAATGCCGCGTTTTTGTGCGTCGAGCATGTCGGCTGTAAATTCCACCCACGAGCCGCCCGCCACGTTGTCGAGTTCTTCGTCGGTGAGGATTTCGTCTTTTAAGATTTCCTTTGCCATTGTTGTCTGCCTCCAATTTTCTTTCTGTTTATTATACGCACGCTGTCAAGTTTTGTTACACGCTTTGAAAAAATTTTTGCAACAATTTCTGCGTTGCGTTAAAATATCGTCGGTGATTCAATGAAGAAGATAATCATAAGTCAAAGGCTCGGCGCGACCTGCGCGGTCGTCATCGAAGGCGGCGAAGTCAGCGCAATTTATTCTGCACGTGACACGGAGCCAAAGCTCGTTGGCAACATTTATAAAGGGCGCGTGGAAAATTTTCTGCCCGGAATGCAAGCGGCGTTCGTGGACATTGGGCGCGATAAAAATGTTTTCCTTCAGTTCAGCGCAAAGCAAAAGTTTTCAGTCGGGCAGAGTGTCTTAATCCAAATCGATAAGGACGAGACCTTAACCAAAGGTGCACGCGCGACGCTCAATATCAGCTTGGCAGGGCGGCTGATGATTTTCTTGCCGACGCTCGGTTATATCGGCGTGTCGAATAAGATTCAAGGCGACGAACGCTTAAGACTTCATAAGCTGGCAAAAAAAATACGCCCGAAGGATACAGGCATAATCATTCGGACGGCGGCTCAAGGTTGCGACGAAGATTCATTGCTTGACGACCTCGCAAACCTTCAAGAACTTTGGACAAAGATTTTAGAACGCCACTCCAAACGCAAGCCGCCCGCCCTCCTGCACAGCGATAACGATTTGATTGATAAGCTCCTGCGTAACGATGTAGCGGCGGATACTGAAATCATCGTCGACAACGTGAAACTTTATCGGCGACTCGTTGAACTCGTCAGCCATGTTAAACTCTATGACGGCTCCTCGCCAATCTTCGAGGCGTTCGGCGTGACGAATGAGCTTGCCTCAATCAATCAGCGTGAACTTTTCTTGCCGAGCGGCGGACAAATCGTCATCGACAAGACGGAGGCATTGACGGCTATCGACGTGAACACCAGCAAATTCATCGGGCACAACGACTTTGACGAAACGATTCTGAAGACGAACCTTGAGGCGGCGGAACTCATCTTGAAGCAACTGCGACTGCGCGACCTCGGCGGAATTATTATCGTCGACTTCATTGACATGGACAGCACCGCGCATAAGAAAACGTTAATGAACTTCCTGCGCGAACGAGCCGCCCTTGACCGCAACAAAGTTAAAATCGTGGACATGACGCCGCTAGGTCTCGTCGAGATTACGCGGCACAGTTCATAGCGATAAATAATTTGCAAAGGAGAATCCCTATGTACAAACTTCAAAACGACGTTCTCAAGATTGCAGTTGCCAAGCGTGGCGCGGAGCTCAAGTCGATAACCGCAGTTGCCGACGGCGCGGAGTATCTCTTCGACAGCGACCCGACTTGGTGGAAGTATTCTTCGCCGGTGCTCTTCCCGATTGTCGGCAAGGTCAACGACAACAAGTATCGCGCTGAAGGCAAGGAATTTTCTTTAGGTCAACACGGCTTCGCACGCACGACGGATTTTTGGATCGTCGATGCAACCGATACTTCTTTGACCTTCGCGCTTGAGGCTAACGCCGCTACTCTCAAGGTGTATCCTTACAAGTTCCGTTTGGAAATTTCTTATGAGCTTATCGCCAATGAAGTCAAAGTCCGTTGGAAGGTTGCTAACGTCGACGACAAGGAGATTTATTTTTCAATCGGCGCACACCCTGCGTTATGTTGTCCGATTGCCTACAGGGAAAATTTCGAGGACTGCTATCTCAAGTTCAACAAGGCGGAGAAGTCTTCACGAATTCCGCTTGCGGCGAGCGGCAGTCTTTCACACGACAGAATCCCGACGCTTGACGGCACGGAGCTTGATTTGAATTACGAACTGTTCAAGGGCGATGCTCTCGTCTTTGATGATTTGAAGTCCGATGAGATTTCTGTTTGTTCGCGCAAGAGTTCCAAGTCGATTACCGTCCGCGCCAACGGTTTTCCGTATTGGGGCATTTGGACGCCGAGTAAGGGCGGGGCCCCGTTCATCTGTATTGAGCCGTGGCACGGACACGCCGACTACGAAGACTTCACTGGCGAGCTTAAGGACAAGGAAGGCATTATCGCGCTTGCAATCGGCGAGACCTTTGAAACGGAGATGAGTTTCATAATTGGCGGCGTTGACGGTTCTAATTGAAAACACCAAGCCCGAAGGCTCCCGACTTATCGCGGAACACGGGCTGAGCTTTCTCGTTGAGACTGAACAGACTAAATTTATTTTTGACTGCGGACACACGGGCGCGGCGTTCGATAATGCAAAAGCTTTGGGCGTTGACCTGTCAGATATAAAGTTCGTTGTGCTTAGTCATTCGCACTACGACCACGCGGGCGGCTTCCCTAAACTGTTGAACTTCGCGCCGATTGAGACTCTTTACACTGGCGAAAACTTTTGGGAGGAGAAGTTCTCCGGCGAAGTTTATCGCGGTTGCGGCTTCGACGAAAATTTTTTGACAAGGCACGGAATCAAGCAAGCGATTTGCCGCGACGCGATTAAGCTTGATGAAAGGGCTTGGCTTGTCGGGAATTTCAAGCGGCGTTACAACTTCGAGACGATACCGAAAAAATTTCTGCGCGGCGATAAAAAGATTCCCGATGACTTCAGCGACGAAATAATTTTAGTTCTGTGCGAAGGCGACGGCTTGGCGATTGTGACGGCGTGTGCGCATCCCGGCATTTTGAACATAGTTGCCAACGTTCACGAAAGATTTTCTTTGCCGATAGTCAGCGTGATTGGCGGCTTGCACTTGACGGGCGCAACTCAAGACCGAATCAATAAAACACTCGACGAGCTGAAGGTTTTAGGCGTAAAAAAAATTCTGCCGTGTCATTGTTCAGGCGAAGACCTCGCGAACAACTTCGACGACAGAATTTTTACTGGCTCAACGATAAAGATTAGCTGACGGTTTCGGGCGTGGGTTCCTGAACCTTTTTCTTGCGTCCACGTCTTTTACGTTCAGGCTCCCCGATAGCTATCAACACCTTCGAGAGGTTAGCCATCTCCATAGCCGACACTGCCGCATCAAAGCCCTTGTTGCCCGACTTGGTGCCGGCGCGTTCAATCGCCTGCTCAAGGTTTTCCGTCGTGACTACACCGAAAATCGTCGGGACGCCGCTTTGAAGTGCAACAGCTGCCACGCCCTTTGAAACCTCGTTGCAGACGTAATCATAATGAGTAGTCGCACCGCGAACCACCGCGCCAAGACAAATTATCGCGTCGAATTTACCAGTCGACGCTATTTTTTTTGCCACGGACGGAATTTCAAACGCGCCAGGCACCCACACGACGGAAATATTTTCGTCGGGTGTCTCGTGACGTTTAAGGGCGTCAAGTGCCCCGTCCAAAAGTTTGTTCGTGATAAACTCGTTGAAACGCGCCACCACGATAGCGAACTTTGAATCTCTGCCGCTGATGTTGCCTTCGTAAACTTTCATTTCTTTTCCTCCTCGAATACATGACCCATCTTAACTTTCTTGACGGTCAAATATTTTTTATCAAACTTCGTCGGCGCAATGACAATCGGGACGCGCTCAGTTATCGTCAAGCCGTGCCCCTCAAGCCCCGCGCGCTTAGAAGGATTATTCGTCAACAATCTAATCGTCGTCAAGCCCAAGTCCGAAAGGATTTGCGCTCCTATTCCGTAGTCGCGTAGGTCGGGTTTAAAACCCAGCAAGATATTCGCCTCGACCGTATCATTTCCTGCATCTTGAAGAGCATACGCCCGAATTTTATTTGCCAGACCAATGCCGCGCCCCTCTTGCCGCATGTAGAGCAAGACGCCTTCGCCCGCCGCGTCAATCTTCCGCAAAGCCGTCGCGAGTTGGTCGCCGCAATCGCAACGCAACGAACCTAACGCATCACCCGTCAAGCACTCCGAATGAACGCGCACTAAAACATTTTCCTTGCCCGCCACGTCGCCTTTGACAATCGCCAAGTGGCATTTGCCGTCAAGCGTGCTTTCGTAAGCCTTCAGCCGGAATTGTCCGTACTTGCTCGGAAAGTCAACGTCGGCGATTTGCTTAACAAACTTCTCCGTGCGTTTGCGATACTCAATCAAAGCTTGAACGGTTATGATGTTGAGTCCATGACGTGCCGCGAACTTTTTAAGACCTTCCGTGCGCATCATGTGCCCGTCGTCGTCCATAATCTCGCAACAAAGCCCCGCCGGATAAAAGCCCGCAAGCCTCGCTAAGTCCGTCGTAGTCTCGGTGTGCCCTGCGCGGCGTAACACTCCGCCTTCCACTGAACGCAACGGGAACACATGACCCGGCTTACGGAAGCTCGAAGGTTTAGCGGCAGGGTCAAGGAGCAACTTAATCGTGCGGCAACGTTCGTAGGCTGAAATGCCAGTCTCCGTGTCGAACGCGTCAATCGACACCGTGAACGCCGTCTCGTGATTGTCGGTGTTGTTGACGACCATTTGACCAATCTCCAGCTCGTCGAGGCGTTTGCCGTCAATCGGCGTGCAGATTAAGCCTTTAGCATATGTCGCCATGAAATTTATATCGGCGGGCGTGACGGTCTCTGCGGATATGATTAAATCGCCTTCGTTCTCGCGGTCTTCGTCGTCAATGACAACAATCATCTTGCCGCGCTTAATGTCGTCAATCGCCTGTTCAACGGTCGCAAAGTCGCTCATGCTATCACCTCCTTAAAAGCCGTGCGTCTTTAAAAAATTTTCGTCGATGACGGGCGATACTTTAAAGTTTATCAGCCTGTCAACGTATTTGGCTAGAATGTCCGTCTCAATGTTGACGAGCGAACCGACGCGCTTAAATTTAAAGTTCGTGACTTCGCGGGTGTGCGGAATTATCGACACGGAAAAACTTTCCGCGCCCGCGTCCACGACCGTTAAGCTTATCCCGTCGAGAGCAACGGAGCCTTTAGAGGCAATCTGTTTAAGCAAAGAACCTTCCGCCGCCACGTCGATTAAAAGCGCGTTGCCTTCGGGGCGAATACTCAAGACTTTGCCGACGCCGTCGATGTGTCCGCTGACTATGTGCCCGCCGAGCCTGTCGCCGACCTTCAAGGCGCGTTCGAGATTGAAATTTTTATCGGCAAGCGAAGTTCGCCTTAACGTTTCAGGCATGACATCAGCCGCAAAGTAATCCGCGCCGAAGTCGACGACCGTTAAGCAAATTCCGTTCGTCGATATGCTGTCGCCAATCTTCATGTCCGATAAAATTTCCGTGCAAGCAATTTCGATTCGCCCGCCGTTTAAACTCTTGAGCCGTCCGACTTCTTCGATTATCCCTGTGAACATTTTCTCCTCCACAAAAAATTAAACCGCCTCATAAACTTTGGGCGGGGCAATTCAAATTCGTTTGCGTCAAACTTTCTCTTCCGGACTTTAACCGTCGGTCTCGGAATTGCACCGAATCTGCCGTTGGTAGTTGTTAGCTTTAAGCTTTTAGGTTTTTAACTCCTAACTGATAAAACGGCTCGCGGACTTTAACCGCCGGTGGAGATTTTCACTCCGCCCCAAGTTTCACGGCTAAAAGATAACACGATTAACTTGCTCTGTCAATTTTTTTTGAGGCGTTCGCAAGCCTCGTAGTTTATTTTATAGAAGTCTTCGCGGCTCATCTTGTCCGCTAAAAATTTTTCGTAGTAAGTATCGACATTGCAGAAGAACGGACGCTCTTTATAAACGTCGCAGAGATTATCCGCCGCCAAATGTTTGCAGACACCGTCGCCGCGGCCAAGCTCCTTTTT
>CAMNLS010000040.1 GCA_946543495.1 uncultured Selenomonadales bacterium
TGCACGAGATAGACAAAAGCGCGATAGAGGAATACGGCTTGCCCGAATTGTCGCTTATGGAAAGTGCTGGGCATCGTGTCTTCAGGGTCGTCAAAAATCTTTTGGGAGCGGTCGACAAGAAGAGCATTTGCATATTGGCGGGCAGCGGCAATAACGGCGGCGACGCATTGACGGCGGCAAGGTATCTGTCGAATGCGGGCGCACGCGTGAAAATTTTTTTAATCGGCAATAAAGATCATCGTACGGCGTCGGTCAACGTTCAGATGAAAATTCTGCGCGGCATGGGCGTCGAACTTCAACAGCTTGAAAGTGATAGGGCTTGGGAACGTCTGCAAGTGACGTTAAGATTTTCTGATGCGGTCGTCGACGGGATTTTAGGCACGGGCTTTAATGGACAACTGCGCCCCGCTGCCTTACGGTTGATTCGTCTGGTCAACACTGCGAAAAAAGTTACAGTCTCGGTTGATATACCTTCGGGCGTAGCGGCGGATACGGGCGCGGTCGGCGAGTCGGCGATTAATGCCGATTGCACCGTTGCGCTTGCCTTACCAAAGATTGGTCACTACGTTTGCCCAGGCGCGTCTTACGTCGGCAAGCTTTACATTGCCAATATCGGATTGCCAGCCGACTTGCTCAAAGACGAGATTCATCAAACGCTAGTCGACAACGAACTTGCCTTGACGTTTTTGCCTGCCCGCCCGAAGGATTCGCACAAAGGCACTTGCGGAAAGATTTTAATCGTGGCGGGCTCGCGTGGCATGACGGGCGCGGCATCTTTGGCGGCAATGAGCGCAATGAAAGTCGGCGCGGGTCTCGTAACCTTAGCGACGCCCGAAAGCCTCAATCCGATTTACGAAATGAAATTGACTGAAGTCATGACGGCTCCGCTTGACGAAGTTAAGCAAGGGATAATCGGCGGCGATAAGGCGTCGGAAAAGATTTTGGACTTGGCAGAGAACGTCGACGCAATCTTAATGGGACCGGGACTCGGTCGCGAGCGCGAAACTCAAGCACTGGTTAAAAAGATAGTCGCGGAGGTCGACAAGCCGCTTATCCTCGACGCAGACGCGATTTATCCGTTCAACGGTAAAGCCGAAGAGCTTAAAGCTTGCAAACAAATTCCAATCCTCACGCCGCATTTAGGAGAGCTTTCCGCGCTGTTGAATATTCCCGTCGATAAACTTCGCCCCGCGCTTGTCCCAGAAGTAAGACGAGCCGCGCAGGAGTTCCGAGCAATAATCGTAGCCAAGTGCGAAGTAACGGTCATCGGCTATCCGAACGGAGAAATTTTCATCTCGCCGCTTGGTAATAGTGCAATGGCATCGGGCGGTTGCGGCGACGTGTTAGCGGGCGCGATTGCCGGACTCATGAAACAAACGCCCTTCGCGCCGCTCACAGGTGTTTGGCTACACGGCACAGCAGGAAGACTGGCGGCTAGCAAAAAAGCGGAAGGATTAATCGCCTCCGACGTGACAAAACACTTGCCCGCCGCGATAAAAAAACTTCGCGCCATTGGCTATCAGAATTCTTGATAAAAATAAAAGCCTCTCGACTTGAGGGGCATTTTTTATTGAATTCGGAACAACTTCACGGCAAACACGATTGATTCAAACCTGAAACAAGAATGAATGCCCGTTGCCCAAAGCGGCGGGCTTTGCTATAATACAATCAACGCAAGGAGGCGTGGTTAGGTTAAATGGAGATAGATTCAAGGAGGTTATCAAAATGAAACTTGCAAACAACCTTAAAGAGAAAAATAATAGATTAGCAGCATGCACAGAAGCTCCGGCTGAAGTGATGCGTGCAAATGAAGTTTCTTTTATCATGGTGGCTAAAGGCGTGCTTGCCTTCAGAGAAAGTGCTCACATTATCAAGATAGCCGAAGAGACCGGTTGCGAAATTACAATCGCCGCCGGCAAGAAACACGGTACAAGCAAAAGCATTCTCTCTTTGGTGCACTTGGGCATCATCAATGGTAAAAGTTTAGTGCTCAACGTCAAGGGCGAGCGCAATGACGAAGCGTTCCGCGAAATTTCTAAAATCATCGGCGGCACGACTGATTCAAACAGCTAATCTGACATCATCTTAACCCACCCACTCATAAATATCTACTCAAAGTCTTCAGCCTCGCACGAGGTCGAAGACTTCTTTTTTTACGGCAGATTGAATCGTTCGTTCAAGGTCGCGTCGGGCTGAATTTTGACTTCAAGGCGGTGTGAAATCATTCCGTGAGCGTGAAGCGTCCGAGAAATATTCTGCCCCATGTACAGCGGGAAAGGATAATTATCAACGTCGTCGCCTTTCGGAACAGTTATCGTTACTTCGGATAATCCTGCGCGGTCGGCGGCAACAATCTGATTAATAATATGCTGACTGACTTCCACGCAAATACTTTCGGGCACGTGATTAAAGGTCGACGGGCAAAGTGTTCGCTTGCCGCTGAAAATCCACGTGAACAATCCGAACGCCAGAATCGGCACGATAAACGCGGCGCGCGGAAATTTTTTAAGCCAAAAGCCCAGCGTCGTCAAGAAGATAACGAAAACGAAGAAGAAAAAGCCGAACTGTACATCGGGGCGCAGTGCATAAGTTAAATCCGCCCGCGCCGTCACTAAGATTATATAAGCCGCCCAAAGCGGCAGGCACAATAGAAATTTTTTTACAACGCGCCAAAGTTCTTTATCGGCTCGCCAAAGAAAAGGAAGCGTGACGATTGCGAATATCATCAACGCGGAGCCGCGATTATCGAACAGCAGAGACGGTATCAGCATAGCCGCCGTATCAATGACTAATCCGAAATAACTTGCCTCGTGTGTCATGGACTTTGCACGCCCGCCGTTAGCCTCGAAGAGCAAACTTATCAGCCAAAAGATTAACAGCACAAATAAAGTCTTGTTCGCCGCGAAAAATTTTCTAAGGTTAAACTTCTTAAGCTCCACACGCGACATCAACTCGACGAAAACATAAATAGCAAGCACGCACGACGATAACACGTTAGAAAAGATTGCCAAGTACAGCACGAAGAATAAAGTTAAGGCGGCGGGCGTCACGCGCTCGAAAAATTTTTTAGTCACGTCGACACGCGCCACGAATAAAACTAACGCCGCGTTCAAGAGATTGGGCAAGACGTAATTGAAATAACAATCGGCGTCGGTTGTGTGGAACAGGTAAAGATTATCTTGCGTGTTGTGCTTGAGGAAAACGGCGAAGTGCAATAGCAAGAAGATTACGCCTAAAATGTTCGCCGACAACTTATCAAGCTTGAAAACGTTCTCGGTCAACTTAACGAACAACCAAACATACGCCGCGATAAAGATACTCACCGTCAAGGCGGCGGCAAGCGTGAACGCCGTCAGATAATCGCCGACAATCGGAAGGACGACGTAAGCCGCGAAGTAGCCGCAAATCGGGAAGAGCGTTTCGGGCATAACTTTAATAGGATTCCAACCGCCCCACTTCGGCAATCCTACGCGGGCATCGGAAATAACATTCCAATCGTCGCCGTCGAATAAAACAATCGGGTGCACTTGCGAAAAAAAGACGAACATCGCGATAAAAATCAGCGTGCCCGTCATAATGTCAAAGGAAAAATTTTTCATGATTACTCCTCATCATTTGAAGAACTTCACGCGAACATTACCCGCGCCCAAAATTTTTTCTAAGTCTACGGGATTATCAAGCTTGCCAAGTCGCGTGTAACTGTAGCTTGTCGCGAAATCTTTGTAGAAAATCACTAGGCAGTTGGAACCGAACAACATCAAGTCTCCCGCGTGAATCTGCTTGACGCTAACGGAATTGCTCGGCAAATCGTCGGCGAGGTAAAAATATTTTTCGTTGCCGTTTAGCTCGTTCATATCGCATTCAAGCGGGAGCATTTCGACGAAGGCAAGAGCCGCCGGATTGTCTTCGAGCGTCGCGGAAAAATTTTTGCTGTTGACTTGGAACGTAACGGAATTTTTCATTGTTATTGCCTCCTTGACTTCGACAGAGGTCGCTTGAGAGTTTTCGCCGCAACTCGTCATCAGCAGAGCCGCCGCACACATTGCTAATAAAAATCTTTTCATGCAAAGACTCCTTATTTAATTGCGGGCTTATCAATCTCGGCAATGTATTTGCGAGCCGCCTCGACGACTGCTTTTTTCAGCTCTGGAAGAGGCACACCCTTAATTTGTGCACCCGCAACGTTTTGATGACCGCCGCCACCGAATTTTTCCATGATGACTTGAACATTCAAATCGCCCGCCGAACGCGCACTTATCCCGACGGTGTCTTCTTTAATTTGGAAAAGGATAATCGTCATGCGCACGCCCTCGACACGCAAGAGACCGTCCGCCGCCTGTCCCGCGATGGCTTGCACGTTCGGAATAATATTTTTAATGAAAGAGACGACCAGCCCGCCTTCGTAATACTCCGATTGCGCCTTCGTCTTGGCAAGTGATACTGTCGTTTCATAGTCGGACTTAAAGAGGTAATTGACGACGACGGGATCCGCGCCGCTCCGTCTGAGGTAAGCCGCCGCCTCAAACGTCCTTGCGCCCGCTTGTATTGAAAAGTTTTTCGTGTCAACGACTATTCCAGAATAAATTGCCGTCGCCGCCAACTTGCCTATACGAATCTTATCGTCGAAGTACATCAAAAGCTCCGTGACCATTTCGCACGTCGAAGAGGAGCCTGGCTCCAGATAAATTATCGCGGAGTTCTTGATCGTGTTTTCGCTTCGGCGGTGGTGGTCTATGACGATGACTTTTTCTATCCTGCTGAGCAGTTGCGGCGCGGCGACGAGGTGTGGAATAAAAGTATCGACAACGACGACGAGCGGAGCAAGCGCAGTGGATATGGTAACGTCATTCGCGCTGACGAATAAATTTTTATAGGAGTCGTCCTTCTTGAGGACATCGATAATTTTCTCAATGCTGTCAAGCCAGTTGCTTAGGACAATGTGCACGGGCTTATTCAACTGCTTAGCCATAAGCGCAACGCCGACCGCCGCCCCGAATGCGTCGTAATCCTCGCGGGTGTGACCCATGATGAAAATTTCGTCCGCCGCCTCCATAGTGTCGCGTATCGAATGGCTCATGACACGCGCCCTAACACGAGTATTGCGCTCAACTGCCTTAGCGCGCCCGCCGAAGAATTGCATTTTGTCGCCTACGTTGACTGCCGCTTGATCTCCGCCGCGTGCCAGTGCTAAATTCAAGCCCGCTTGCGCTTTGGTGTCCAGTTCGCTCATCGATTGTTCATCGGAAGGCTTTTCGGCGACCGCCGCGCCCATTGATAACGTTACAGGCAGTTGATGCTTATTGACGAGCTGACGAACCTTATCAAGCACGATGAACTTTTGCTCAATGGCAAGGTCTAAGGCGCGTTGCTCAAGCAGGACAAGATATAAATCACTCGACACACGCCGCATAAAGCCCGCTAACGACGTGACCCATTCTTCCAAAATTTCGCTGACGGACAGCATTAACGAAGTCTTCTCCGCCTCGTTTAGTCCCTGCGTCACTTCGTCGTAGTTATCAATCTGCACATAGATAATCGCCGTGCGGCTCCTGGCGTATTCAATCTTCAAATCTTCGTAAAGCGTTATTTCGTGTGCAAAGAGGACGATCATTCGCGAATAGTCCGCGTTTGCTTGAAGGTGCCGATACTTAACCAAGAAATAACGGTAGAACTCCTCCTGCTTGCCGTCCTCCAAAGTTCTATGTCGCAAGGATTTAATGCGGTATTCACCTTCGGGCGGTTTGGGCGATAAAGTTTCTTCTGGCAAGAGTCCTTCCCAAAATTCGTCAATGTCCATGCCCTGTTGCGGTGAGACCTCAGCGAACCCTTGCATGATAGAATTGCACCATTGAAGCCGCTTATCTTCATCGACAACGATAATTCCTTCGGGCAATTTAGTCATCGCGTAATACATCATGTCGTTGAAGTTCCCGATAACATTCTCGGCGTACTCTTTAAATCTTTTTTCTCTGTCCTTGCGTCTTATGTAGGCGAACCAACACAAAAGCCCCCAAACTAAGAAAGCCATTCCACCTAAGATTCTATTGTATTGGAAGATAACCGCGACCATGACGAGCATCACCGCCAAATTTATTACGGCGTCTGGCCATGCAGATAAAATTCTCGGCATTTAATCACCTCCCTTGAAAAATCTCTTCCGATAGTCAAACAGCATATCCATTAAGCCCGTTATCGCCACCAGTTGAAGCAAGAACATATTCAGCACCAACAGCACGTAAAGAATTCGCCGCACGAGCTTTGAAATTTTGTAGCGGTCAAAGATGAACGACAGTAACGAAAACCCTTGAATCAGCCCGACGAGCATCGATATTATCGCTAAGTTCAGTGAGAGTTCTTGAATTTGCGTCCAGCCGCGTGTGAAGCTCCAATACATGCCCAGCCCGCTGATTATTGCAATGTAAAAGAACGGCACGGGGAATTTCCACTCGGCGAACGGCGGCAACGACGGAATTTGCATTTGCAGCTTAGGGAATATCCACTTCGACGTGAACCACACCGCCAAAGCATTTATCACCGACGTTAGCATAATAAGCGTAGGCACAAGCAAGGCTAACGTTTGCAAGGCGGGTTCGACTTGCCCTTTAGCCTCGTTTATCTGCGCTTTGTCGACGCCCATTGCCTCATACATTGCAAAGGATTCGTTGAACGACTCGCGCACCAATTCGATTTGCGTTTCGATGAAGTTCACGTCCATAATAGTAAGGAGCAATGCAAGCGTTAAGACTTGCGCGGCGGACGCAACGATTAATGTTAAGACGAAAATTTTTACCGCGCTGAAATTTTTACGCACGCACCAACCTAAAGCCACGCCGCATATCCCGAAGCTTAACGCAAGCCGCGTAGACAATAGCGGACTGATTAACATTGATAATAAAATAAACACGACGACCAAAGCTGTTAAGCCCTTGCCCGCCCCTTGACGCGCCGTTAAGACTGCAAGCGGCACCGCACAAAAAAATTCTACAAACATGCCGAGAATCGGAACGTAGACTGTTACAAGCCCAAGTATTACAGTTATCGCGACTAGCAAGCCGCCTTCGATTGTCGGCGTGACACTTCTTCCCATCGTTTACCTCCGAAAAAATTTTCCGCATTATATCAGACCGCGCAGACTTTTACCAGATTAAATCCGCGTGATATAATCGGCGCAAAGGAGGTTGGAGCATGAGACTTGAAGCTGACTTTACGAACTACATTCAGAACCGCCTAGAGGCAGTGGAAATCTTTTCGGAGACGCAGAGCACGACTAACTTTGAATTAAACGGCGCATTAAAGACCGCGTCGAAGAATCAAACAGGACTGCGCGGCTACCCAGACCACATCGTGACCGTTGATGATTTCGTTTTGGTTATGGAGGACAAATCCGACCGTTTAAAGCTCATTTTGCGCGAAGGCGGCGAAATTTCTCAAAGCGTCGACGCCACGACCAATTACGCTATCAACGGCGCACTCTTCTACGCGAATAAAATTATCGACGGCACGCCTTACAAAAAAGTTTTCGCCTTCGGCAATGTTGGCGACCGCAAGCATCACATAATCAAACCAATCTTTATTGACGGCGACAAGAAAGTTACCGAACTGCCCGCAGTCGACACGTTCAAGAATTTTACGGCAGAAAACATTGACGCTTACTATCGACGTATGGTTTTGGGCGAGGAATCGGCGGAGGAAATCGAACTCAAGAAAATTCTTCGACGCGCTGAAACTCTTCATGAACACTTGCGCAATTATGGACAGCTCGGCGAAGACGAAAAGCCTTTAGTCGTGTCGGCGATACTGTTGGCATTGGCGGAAGGTAGGAACTTCAATATCAATCAACTAACCGGCGACAAAATCAACTCGGACGGCGCGAAACTCTTTGAACACGTTAAAAATCATCTTAGCCGCGCTAATGTCCGCCCCGAAGTCAAAAAAGAACGCGTGCTTAGTCAGTTCCGCTTGATTAAAGACCGCCCGATACTTAACACCGTCAATCACGCGCTCGGTAAGACGCCGCTTAGGTACTTCACGGAATTTATTTCAAGCAATATCTTCGACGCCGTGATAAATAATTCGTCGGAAGATTATCTCGGCAGGTTTTACGGCGAATTCATCAGCTACAGTGGCGGCGACGGTCAAAGCTTAGGCGTCGTGCTCACCCCGCGACATATCACCGAATTATTTTGCGAACTCGTCGACCTCAAGCCCGATGATATTGTCTTCGACCCCTGCTGCGGAACTGGTAGCTTCCTTATCGCCGCAATGAGCCGCATGTTGAGTAATGCCGACGAGGCTCAACGTAAACTTATCAAGCAGAAACAAATTCACGGCATCGAGGCGCGGGAGGACATGTTCTCAATCGCAACGACCAATATGATTCTGCGCGGCGACGGTCAAAGCAATCTAATCTGCGGCGACTTCTTCGCCAACGACGCCGATAATCTCCAACTGCTCGGCGCGACTGTCGGCTTTATGAATCCGCCTTACAGCCAAGCTAAGAACGCCGCGACTGCTCACCTGTCCGAATTGCGCTTTATCCGTCATCTGCTTAACTCGGTCGTTCGCGGCGGGCGCGTGGCGGTTATCGTGCCGGTTTCCGCGATGATTGGCAAGACTCGCGATGATAAGATTGTTAAGGGTGACATTCTCCGCGCTCACACGTTGGAGGGCGTCATCAGCCTCAACAAGAACACTTTTTATCGGATTGGAACCGTTCCTTGCGTGGCAGTCTTCACGGCGGGCGAACCTCACCCCCAATCAAAGCGCGTTAAGTTCATTAACTTTGAAGATGACGGCTTTGAGGTCAAAAAGCATGTCGGGCTTGTCGAGACTGAACGCGCTAAGGATAAAAAGTTTTATCTGCTTGACTGCTGGCGCGGCAAGATTAAAGACGCTCCGTCAAAGTTCATGGTCGAGACGACGATTGAGCCGCAAGACGAGTGGTTGCACTCTTTTTACTACTACAACGACGAATTGCCCGCCGACGTGGACTTTAATAACACCGTCGCCGATTATCTTACCTTTGAATTCAATATGATTGCTCACGGGCGCGAATATCTCTTCCCGCTCAAAAAAAAACGCAACCTGACTGAACCGCCGCCGCCCCTTAGCTCTAAAAGCTGGAAGAAATTCTTAATCAGCGACTTGTTTAACGTTTTTCTTCCTTCTGGCGATACTCAAGCAGATAAATGCGAAGTCGGCGACGTTCCTTTAATATCGGCGGGCTTCA
>CAMNLS010000041.1 GCA_946543495.1 uncultured Selenomonadales bacterium
GCACGGAAATTTATGACCGTGCAATCATTCGCCGCGTCGGAGACTTCGCGCAGATTCAGCTTAAAATTTATCAGTGGATAGACAAGCTTCGTATACATAAGATTAGAAAAGTTGATAGGTAAATTATGAACGACGTTTTAAAAATCAATGAAGAACTCTTTATCGGTTCGGGCGGACATCAGGCAACGTACATTCACCCGATTGACCCGACTAAGTGCATAAAGATTCCGCACGCGCCTGACGATGGCGACGTTAAAAAGGAAATGCGTTATCGGAGAATCTGCGCGGCTAAGTTGGCTAAGTCTAAGCTCGTCACAGAATTTTTCGGGACGGTCGAAACTAATTTGGGGCTAGGCTACGTCTTTGAACGCGTCCTCGATTACAACGGCAAGACGAGCCTCGACATGAAAAAATTTTTGCCTACGACTAATCCTGATGCTCAAACGTTGCAAAAAATCTGGACTATCTTACTGACCTTTAAGTCGGACTTCCTGCACGAGAACATTGCGATTGTCGATACGGACATAGAAAATTTCATGGTGCAAGAACACGCGCCCGGAGCTTATCGCGTGCGAATCGTCGACAACATCGGTACGCCCGTTTTAATCCCTCTGGTGTATTGGTTTGACTTCGCGTCGGCGTGGAAGGCAAAGCGTTACTGGAATAGAATCGTCACGTGGTTTGCGGAAAATTACCCGAAAATAATTCCGCCGGAGCTTGTCGCTCAACTCAAGGAGGGTTGAATCATGATAAAAGCCTTGCCGAAAATTTCGCTCGACTCGACAATGTATTGGGTCGTGTTGTTATTGGCGTTGACGGTGCCGCTTTCGACCGCCGCCGCAAGTATCGCCGTAGGCTTGGGCACGCTGTTTATAATCGTTTGGTCTGTGCGCCATAAGAAGTTGCCGCCGTTCGACGTGAACATTTTGGAAGTGCTTGCCGTCTACTTTGTCTTGCAATTCTTTATCGCGTTAATGTCGTGGGAGCCGATGATAAGTCTTCGCGAAGTCGTCGGAGAGGTTCATAGATTCTTTCCGCTTATCTTCGCGTTGACGTTCATAAAGAGACGCGAGCAACTTTGCGGCGTCTTAATCGCGTCGCTTGTGGCATTCTTAATCAATGACGCTGTGGGCATTTATCAATACTTCGTAGCGGGCGAGCCGCGTGCTTACGGTTTGAATCACACGCCGACTTTCTTTGGTTCGTTCATGCTCATGCAAATTCCGTTGCTAATATTCATCACGCAACTTGAAAGCTTGCCGACGTTGTGGAGGCGGCTTGCAGTCTTCGTGGCGGGCTTGAGCTTAATTTGTCTTGTGTTGTCAATGACGCGCGGTTCATGGCTGGCGTTTATAGTCGTCGTGCTAATCTTTGTTGCGCTTGAAAAAAAATATCGCCGCCTCACGGCAAAGATTTTCGCAGGGCTTGCAATACTCTTTTTAATCGTCGCGTTGTTCTCACCGAAGATTCAAGACCGGCTGTCGACTTTTACTAACACGAACTTTCAAAGCAACACCGAACGCGTTTTAATGTGGAAGTCGGCGGGCGAAATCTTCTACGACTATCCGATTTACGGCGTCGGACAAAAAATGTTCTTCAACGCTTATAACGGCTACTACATCACGCACGAGGCAAGGGAACGTTCAGGCAAAGGCATGCGCGGTCACACTCACCCGCACAACAATTTATTACACAGGGCGAGCGAAGGCGGCTTGATTGGTTTAGCGGCGTTCATCGGGCTTTACGTTTACTTCTTCTGGAAGTTCTTTAATCAGTTCAAGCGCGAAAAGAACTTTGCATTCGGCGCGGGCATTACAGCACTATTAATACTGGCGGGGCTACAGCTTGAAGGCTTAACCGATACCAACATGAATCAAGTTCCGATTATGCGCGAGTTCTGGTTGTTAGCGGGAACGTTGCTTGCGGCAGAAAATATTTTAAGAGGTGAACCCTTTGACGATAGACGAAAAAATTTTTGAGGCTCCAGAGGGCGAAGAGTGGGTCGACGACGTTATAACTAACAAGCGGCGCACGGCGTTAAAAAAGTTCGCTGACTCACTCGGCATCAAGTTCAATCACATTGAAACTTTGCACGTCGCCTTAACCCATAAATCCTACGCCAACGAGTTCGAGCCGCGAATCAAATACAATGAGCGATTAGAATTCTTAGGCGATTCGGTCTTAGGCTTGGCGGCGGCGACTTATCTTTTCGAGCACTTCACGCATTTAAAGGAAGGCGAGTTGACTAAGACGCGTTCGGGAATCGTTCGGCAATCGACGCTTACACGCATTGCTAACGAAATAAATCTCGGCAATTTGTTATTACTCGGACCGACGGAGAGCCTTTACGGGCGCAGCCGTGATTCAAATCTTGAGGACGCAATGGAGGCAGTCATCGGAGCGATTTACGTCGACCAAGGCTGGGAAGTCGCCCGCGATTATATCTTCCGTCAATTCGGCGAAGAGTTCGAGCACGTCAAGGTCACGGGCATTCCAAAGGATTACAAGAGCAAGTTGCAGGAAGTCATTCAGAAGAGACCGCCACTTAAATTGAGTTATGCCGACTTGGGCTTCAAAGGTCCCGACCACGAGAGAATATTTGAGTCAGCGGCATTGATTGACGGGAAAATTTTCGGGCGCGGAACCGGACGCAGTAAAAAAGCCGCCGAACAAGAGGCGGCAAGGAAAGCTTTACTAAAACTCGGCGAGCTTAATTAATAATCATCAAAGTCGGTAGCGATATGCTTGCCGATTATTTTTTTTATCCTGTCAATCGGGAAGGGAGCCTCGTACTCGTCGAAGTAACCGATATCAACGATACGCGCTTGATTAACGTCGTTATTCTTGCCGACGGGCACATCAACCACATCACCAACGGCAAGCGTTTCATCGTCGGTTTGATAGGTGTAGTGCTTGTAACTGCCCTTGAACTGAACCTTGCACAAAATCAGCTTGCCTTGAGCGTCAACGACTTCAGCGGGCGGTGGAGAAAAAATTTCTGCAGTCAAGTCGCTCACGATAGCTTGAAGACCTTCAACAAACTTCGTCAGCCCTGGCAAAAAATTTTCATTGTAAGGCGTCTCGAAAGTTTCAGTTGAGTCGTCGTGGCGAATGACTTCAAACTTTACTTGCGCTGGGTAAGAGGAATCAATTTCGTTGACTTCGATGCCGTCAAAAAAATTTTGGCAGGTGTCGAAGATTTTTTCTTCATTGCAACCCACGTGGTAAACGTGCTCGGCGAAGACGTAAGCATTTTTTTTGTCGAGAGTCAAAAGTTTTTCGCGGCGGTCAAGCGTCAAACGTTCTGAAATCATGTAACCAATCGCCGACTCACGGGAATAAGTCATCGTGACTTTTTCTATCCGCTTGCGATTGACGAACTCCAATTCGGGAATCAGAACGTCGAGCCAATCCAAGAACCGCTCAAAGTTTTCGGGATAAGCATTCGAGCCTTGACCGTGATAAATTTTCTTGCCGTCCTTGAAAGTCAATTCCCATTGCGTCCCGTCGAGCACGTCCGATGAATAATTTTTCTCCCAGTCAAAGATTTTCAGCGCGTCGAGTTCCTTAAGCCACGCTTCGGAGACTTCAACGGCGGAAGATTTTTTTTTGTCGACGTTAAGCAAGCCGCTACGCAAAATTTGATAAGCGACCTTGCCGCCCCTGATGATAACTTCAACCGTCCTATAGCCGCTGAAGAATCCGCCGATTGTGAATTTAATCTGCCTGCTCATCATTCAATCTCCCAATAGAAATCAACGGTATCACTTGCCTTAATGTCATCGGGCTGAAAGTTAAACGACGACTTCTTATCGGCAATCGCGGACTCCTGGCAAAGAATATTTTCATGGCGAATGTTCAACTCGCTCCAAGAATAATCTATGTTGATAAGCTTGCCGAGTTTGACGCCGGACGCCTTGCAGAGGATTTTAGCTTTGCGTTGAGCGTCGCGGGCGGCGGCTTTCAAAATTTTATCGTTGAAGGCGTCGATATCTTTTATCGTGAAGGCGATAGAAATTTTCGGCTGCGCAAGGCAAGTAGCTATCGTATCGACGGCGGCATTAAGTTTATCGTTGTTAAAGTTGAAGGTCATCTTTAAATCGTGGCGACACTCAAAGCCAACGAAAATTTTTTGATAGCGTGTGGACTTGCCGTCTTTAGTCTCCTCGTTGTCGTAGACGGCTTGCACATCAAAGTTAATCGTCTTGAGGTCATCGGCTTTGAAGCCCGCCTCAACGATAGCCTCGCGGAGCATTTCGACTTGTTGACTGCCAATCTTCATCGCGGCGGAGTATTCTTTATTCTGCGCCGTCAACGTCATTGACAATACAACTTGGTCGGGAGCTTGCTCGGCGTGCCCAATGCCTCTGATGTGAATCGTGCGTTTGTCTTCCGTCATAAGTTTTCCCTCCTAAATGTTCTCGCGTTAAAAATTCCACAAAAAAACTTTTCGCCCTGCTTTGACATGATATAAAAATTAATCTAAACTTGCGGGCAGTTAATAGAAGGGAGCCAATAGAAATTGACACTAACTGAAGAAATAAACAAGCGGCGGACGTTCGCGATAATCTCACACCCCGACGCGGGCAAGACGACGCTCACGGAAAAACTTTTGCTCTATGGCGGAGCGATTCACCTTGCCGGCTCGATTAAGTCGCGCAAGACTCAACGCCACGCCGTCAGCGATTGGATGGAGATTGAAAAGCAACGCGGCATTTCCGTCACGAGTTCCGTTCTGCAATTCGATTACGCGGGCTGTCGAATCAATATCCTTGACACGCCGGGGCACCAAGACTTTTCCGAAGACACTTACCGAACGTTGATGGCTGTCGATAGCGCGGTTATGATTCTCGACGCGGCTAAGGGCGTTGAAGCTCAAACAAAAAAGTTGTTCAAAGTCTGCCGCGAACGTCGCATTCCAATCTTTACGTTTATTAACAAGCTCGACCGCTACGGAAAGGTTCCGCTCGACCTGCTCGACGAGATTGAAAAGGTTCTCGGCATTCCAACTTACCCGATGAACTTTCCAATCGGCACCGACGGAAAATATCTGGGCGTCTTCGACAGGCAACGCAATCAGATTGAACTGTTCGCCGATGACACCACGCACGGACAAAAGGAACGCGCCTCAGAGATTTTCGCGGCGGACGATGAGGAGGTTATCAAACGCATTGGGCAAGAGAACTTCGACGCGCTCCAAGATGATTTGATGTTGCTCGACGAGGCGGGTGAGGTCTTCGACAAAAATAAAGTTGACGCGGGCGAATTGACGCCGACATTCTTCGGCTCGGCAATGACTAACTTCGGCGTGCAAAACTTTTTGGAAGAGTACTTGAGACTTGCGCCGCCGCCCGCGCCGCGTCTGTCCAGTGACGGAATCATTGAGCCGGACGACGATAAATTTTCCGCGTTCGTGTTCAAGATTCAAGCTAACATGAATCCCGCCCACCGCGACCGCTTAGCGTTCATCAGAATTTGTTCGGGCAAGTTTGAACGCAACATGCAAGTCTGGCACGCGGCAAGCGATAAGCTCATAAAGCTTTCACAGCCTCAACAATTCCTTGCGCAGGACAGGCAGATTATCGACGAAGCTTTTCCAGGTGACATCGTTGGCTTGTTCGACCCCGGCATTTTTGGTATCGGCGACACCTTGACCGACGCCGCGCATAAATTCAAGTTCGAGGACTTCCCGACGTTCCCGCCCGAAAAGTTTGCTCGCGTGCAGGCTAAGGACACCATGAAGCGCAAGCAATTTGCTAAGGGCATTGAGCAGCTCACGCAGGAAGGCGCGATTCAGCTGTTCAATCAAGTGGGTGCGGGCACAGAGTCTTACGTCGTCGGGACAGTCGGCACGTTGCAGTTTGAAGTTCTGCAGTATCGCTTGAAGTCGGAATACGGCGTTGACGTTCTGTTGACGATGTTGCCTTTTGAAGTTGCACGCTGGCTCAAGTTCAATGACGGCGTAAAGGTTACACCTGCAAGCTTGCGCGGAGCCGATAGGGGAATGTTCGTCCTTGACCGCCAAGAAAATCCTGTGTTGCTCGTCGAAAACGAATGGGCGTTGGGTTGGATAAGCGATAACAATCCACGCCTTGAGATGAACGCGACGCATTTTTTGAACACTGATATTTATTGATAAAATGTTAAAGAAAAAAGCCCACTTCATCATTCTGAGGTGGGCTTTGTCTATAAGCTGTAGCCGTCAACGAGTCCGGTTAGCGGTGAAGGTCGCCCCGCGCGTAGCGGCGAATTTCTTTGCTACTTTCTTTCTTCGCTGAAAGAAAATTGGTTAAACCCTTACCTTTCACAGCAAAAAAGTTCGTACGTAAAATTCCCTCGCACGAACTTTTTTTAGCTCTGTTACTTAATCACCTAATGCCGCGTTCATCTGCCGCCTTTTTATAGCCCTGATACTGTGCGCTGGTAGGATTACTGCGCCAACGCCTAAGTTCATCGCGCAAATCTTCGCGGCTCATGCTTTTGCCCTCGCGATAGTACTCTTGAATCTCTTCTGCCCATTCAGAACCTTTGTTATACAAATCGCTGAAAAATCCCATGAATAATTACCTCCTAACCTTTGGTGACTTTGATTCTGTTCTGCCCGTATTCGACGGTGTAGCGTTTGCCGCAAGCGGGGCAACTGCCGCTCGTGCGCTGGGGTCTCGGTGTATCAAAAGGATAAGCACCGAGTTTGCGCCCGCAGTGAGGACAGTTCACGCTCTTTGTAGCCATATTCATCACTCCAATCAGCTTTTATTGTCGGAAAATATTTTGTCTACCTTTTCGAATTGCTCAAGCATCTTGTCCATATCTTCATTAAGCTTTTTAATTCCCTCGAAGGTGTCTTTCATGTCGCTCCAAAAACATTTCAAATCCGAATCATGTATGCCGTCAATGTCGGTGAGCAGAGCCAATTCAACGTCCAAGACGCGAGAAATTCTTATCAACATGGGCAAGGAAATACTTTTGTTCGTAGAGGCGTTTTCGATTTGCGACAGATAATTTTTATTTATGCTTAGCTTGTCTGCGAGTTCGGCTTGAGTCATGTTCCTTAGCTTGCGAAAACCAGCAATGCGCATTCCGATACAGCGCATTTCAGCTTGAAAATCTTCCTTCATGTACTTTCCTCTCCTTCGTTTGATAAATATTCTACCAAAAAAAATCCCGTTGTCGATTAACTGAAAGTCGGATTTCCACACCCTTTAGATACACCTAAACAAAAAAGCTCGAACAGTGTCCGAGCCTGTAAAACTTTCGTCTTTATCTTTGATGAAAAGTCACATGTAATCGATAGAGGATTTTTGTTTCTCCTGCTTCATGAATCCGAGTTTCTTAGCAACCCATTCTGTTATGACGAACAGCACGGGAATAACAAAAATTCCAAGCGTCGTTGCAAACAACATTCCGCCGACGACCGCCACGCCCATTCCGTTACGAGCCGCCGAACCTGCGCCGCTTGCCATTGCCAAAGGTAAGCAACCAATGATAAACGCAAATGAAGTCATGAGTATCGGGCGAAGTCGCAAACCTGCCGCCTCAAGAGCCGCCTTAATCGGCTCCATGCCTCTATCAACGCGAACCTTAGCGAACTCAACGATTAATATCGCATTCTTCGCCGCCAAGCCGATTATCATGATTATCCCGATTTGCATGTAAACGCTATCTTGCAAGCCCGCGTTCTGTTGACCGTTATTAAGCGTCGCTTCAACCCACGCCATGAAAAATTCCGAGAAGACCGCTCCTAGAATTCCCGTTGGCACACTCAACAGCACCGCGAACGGCACCGACCAGCTTTCATACAACGCGGCAAGCATTAAGAAGACGAACACCAACGCCAACGCTAAAACTTGTCCTGTGGAACTTGCCGCTTTCTTTTCTTCGCGAGACTGCCCAGACCATTCGATATTGAATCCGACGCCCGCTTCCTCGTTGACGATTTCTTCAATCGCCGCCATTGCTTGACCAGAGGAATAACCTTCGCCCGCGTTGCCTTGAATCGTTACTGCACGCGCCGCATTGAATCTTGAAATCTGCGTTGGCCCTGTGGAATATCTAGGCGTGATTAAGGTATCCAACGAAACCATTTGCCCGCCTGAACCTTTGACGAAGACGAATCGTGCACAGTCAGCCTCCGAACGATAAAGCACGTCCGATTGAAGCATAACTTTATACGTGCGCCCGAACTTGTTAAAGTCGTTGACTTGCATTCCGCCGAAGTTGACTTGCAGAGCGTCGAATACGTCCGAGAGACTTACGCCTAACAGTTTAACCTTTTCGCGGTCAATCTCATATTCAACCGTCGGGGAGGCAATGTTAAAAGTTGTGCGCACGCCTTGCATTTCTGGACGTTGATTGGCTCTTGCGACAATGCGTTTTGTAAGTTCGTCAAGCTCAGTATCGGTGTGACCTGCCATATCTTGAAGTTGCATTGACCAGCCGCCGACGTTGCCTAAACCGGGCAATGCGGGCGGGTTGAACGCTATAACTTGCGCTTCGGGAACAACCATTGCGCCGAGTCTGAACATATTACCTATACACGCATTGATTGAAGCCTCCGGCCCGCGCTTATCCCATGAATCTAAGCCGCAGACGATAATACCCGCGCTAGGCTTGGATCCGAACGACAGAATATCAAAGCCCGTAATCATCATGCAGGACTTGAGACCGGGCATTTCTTTCATGACCGCGCCGCCTAGTTTATCAATCGTTTGGACGGTGTGATTCATCGAGGTACCTTCGGGCAAGTTTATCGACGTGAAGAAGTAGCCTTGATCCTCTTCAGGCACGAAGGTTGATGGGAGCCGCTGATAAATCATCCACGTGACGCCGCCGACAATCAGCAAGAAGACAATCGCGAGCTTTGACCTGTTTATAAACGCCGCGACTATTCCGACGTAAGAATTCTTCGTGCGGTCGAACCAGTTATTGAACGCGGTAAAGAACTTGTCGAAGAGTCCTTGCTTTTTGTTGGGGTCTTTAGGCTTAAGAATCATGGCGCAAAGAGCTGGCGTCAACGTCAACGCGACGAACGCCGATAACGCCATTGAAATTGCGATAGTCAGTGCGAACTGTCGATAGAGGACGCCCATCATGCCGCCGAGGAACGCAACGGGCACGAACACCGCCGCGAGTACGAAGGCTATTGCCACGACGGGTCCTTGAACCTCGTCCATCGCGCGTTCGGTTGCGTCGACGGGTTGAAGTCCTTCCTCCATGTGGTGTTCGACGT